>DAORIL010000542.1:0-4865 GCA_035438525.1 Pyrinomonadaceae bacterium | reverse complement strand
TTTAGCGGTTCGTGTTGGAATGTCGTGGGAAAAAGCCCTTTATGGAATGACGATGGCAGGTGCGGTGATGCTTGATTTGGACAAAAAGATTGGTTCAATAGAAACTGGTAAAGATGCTGATTTTATTGTTCTGTCAGGTGATCCCCTCAGCGTTTACACACATGTTTTAGAAACCTGGGTTGAAGGTAAAAAGGTATTTGACCGCAGTAATTCTGCTGATTATTTAATCGCTGTTGGCGGATTTGGGGCGGGAAACGACAAATTTGTCCATATTGATTGCTTTGGAGATAGCGATGGAGGACAAGAACAATGAAAAATTCAAAATTAAAAGTGAAAAATTTATTAATTTTCCTCAGTCTATTTATCACTATCCACTGTTCACTGTTCACTGGCTTTGCACAGGTTGCAGTTGTTGGCGAAACTATCTGGACCATGAACGGAGAACCCATCAAAAACGGTATTGTTTTGATAAATAAGGGTAAAATTGAAAAAGTTGGCAATAGCACAACCGTTCAAATTCCTTCAACCTACCAAGTTATTTCCGCCAAAGTTGTAACTCCGGGCTTAATCGATGCCCACACGGTCGTCGGACTAAATGGTTACCTCAATCAACCGCACGACCAGATGGCATTAGATGGTTCCGGGTCGATTCAACCGGAACTTCGCGCCATTGATTCGTATAATCCTGATGAACGGTTAATAGAATGGCTGCGTGGATTCGGAATTACCACCATTCAAACCGGACACCAGCCATCTGCTTTAATGTCAGGACAGACAATGATTGCAAAAACAAGCGGAAAAACAGCGGACGAAGTAACAATTGTTCCAACTGCAATGGTTTCTGTAACATTAGGAAACGATGGTCTGGCTGGAGCCGGAAAATCCCCCGGAACACGCGCTAAAGCTATAGCGATGCTCAGAGCCGAGTTTATAAAGGCTTTAGAAAATTCAAAAAAAGCTGAGGCCCCAAAAGATTTGCGTTCCGAAATAATGGTTAAAATTATAAAAGGCGAAATTCGTCTTTTGGTAACTGCAAATAAAGCTCAGGATATTATTTCAGCCTTAAGAATTGCCAAAGAATTCAATCTAAAGATCGTTCTGGATGGGGCTTCTGAAGCAACAATGGTCCTAAACGAACTGAAAGCGTCAGGTTTTCCCGTCATTGTTCATCCGACAATGGCAAGACCGGGTGGAGATTCTGAAAGTCTTTCTTTGGAAGATGCAGCTAAACTAAAAGCCGCTGGAGTTACCATTGCCTTACAAAGCGGTTTTGAGGGTTATGTTCCAAAAACCCGCATTGTCCTTTTTGAAGCAGCAATGGCAGCCGGAAACGGGCTTTCCCAAAAAGACGCATTAGCTTCGATAACGATTGATGCGGCTAAGATTTTGGGAATTGATAATAAAGTTGGCTCGATTGCAGTTGGAAAAGATGGTGATATTGCTCTTTATGACGGAGATCCGTTTGAATTTACCACACATTGTATCGGCACAATAATCAACGGCAAGGTTGTCAGTGAAGTTATCAGATAAAATTTGTGCAATTTTTTTGCCCGTGGTGGAAAAGTAAGGTTCAAAATTAAATAAATTTTCCCAATTTATCTATTTTTTTAGAATTTTTTCGATTTTCTCACGGGCAACTACCTTTTTTTAAGCATTTGAGGTCGTTGAGTCATGAATAAAATTCCTTTTTATTTTATCGCTGTTTTTGTTTTTTGTTTGATATTGTTTGTTTCAAGCAAGCAAAACCCCGCTTTTGGGCAAAATGATATTAATAAAGCTCCAACTTCTGTTTCACAAACTACTCAAAACACACCTGTTGCAGTTCCCGAGCCGACTGAACGAGCGATGGCGTATTATAACAGCGGAATTTATTTATGGATTATCAACACATTTCTGGGAGTTTTAATTCCCTTCCTATTTTTGCAAACAAAAGTTTCGGCTTGGATTCGGGATGTGGCGGAAAGAGTAAGTAAAAAATGGATTTTAACCCTCGCAATTTACTTTATAATATTTACCCTCATTAATTTTTTGATAAGTTTGCCGATGGACTTTTATCTTGATTATGTTCGGCAGCATGATTATGGACTTTCAAATCAAACTTTCTCAAGGTGGCTGACCAATTCTTTAATTCAATTACTGCTTAGTTTCGGAACTTGTCTTTTTTTGTGGATTCCTTATCTGCTTTTGCGAAAAAGCCCGCGTCGGTGGTGGCTTTACACTTCTATTTTACTAATTCCCTTTTACTTCTTGGTGATGTTGGTTACTCCCGTCTTTATTGACCCGCTTTTCAACAACTTTGGAGAGATGAAAAACAAGGCACTGGAAACAAAAATTCTGGCGTTGGCAGACCGCGCCGGAATTGAAGGAAGCCGTGTTTATGTAGTTGACAAAAGTGTTGATACAAATGCCGTCAATGCTTATGTGACAGGTTTTATGCATACAAAACGGATTGTTTTATGGGATACGATCATCAGCAAACTTGATGAAGACGAACTACTTTTCGTGGTTGGGCATGAGATGGGACACTATGTTCTCGGTCACGTTGTCAAAGGGTTGGTTTTTCTTTCAATTATGACCTTTGTTTTGTTGTTTTTGGTTTACAGAATCTCAAATCTTTTAACCATTAGATTTGGTAAAAGATGGGGTTTTACCAAATTATCAGACCCGGCTGCAATGCCGATGCTGATTTTAGTGGTTGGCGTTCTGACCTTTGTTTTTTCGCCCTTAGCGTTGTGGTATTCCCGCGATGCGGAACACGAAGCAGACCGTTTTGCCATTGAAATTACCCGCAATAATCATGCGGGTGCAACGGCTTTTGTAAAATTACAAACCGAAAACCTCAGTAATCCGCGTCCATCTCAATTTATGAAATTCTTACGCGCCTCGCATCCCCCAATTGGTGAAAGGATTGATTTTTGTAATGAATATAAACCCTGGGAAAAGGGTGAACCTCTAAAATATAGTGATTTATTTAAGTAGAAATAGTGGACAGTGGTGAGTGGAAAACTGAAAGTTAAATAGAATTTCAACAAATTTTCCACTTTCCACTTTTCACTTTCCGTAACTTTCCTTATTTAATAAACTACAGCTTCATTTGAATAGGTTGATTCCTCGCCGCTGCGTTTAGCCTTAACGCGATAGGCACAACGAACTCCGGGTGTCATCCCTTTATGTTCAAAAGTTGTTTCGGTAGTTGAATCAACATAAACGAAATTCTCAGATTCACCGATTTTACATTCGATTATAAACATTGTGTTTGGCTTATTTCCGCTTCGTTTCCACTTTAAAACATTGCGCCCATCCTGAAAACCATTAACCATTAAATCATCCGGCCGGGTCGGCGGGGTGTAAGTTGGCGGTTTATTTGGTTCAATCCCTAAAGATTGTTTATCCGCATCGGAAACAGCAGGATTTGCCTTGATGATCGTGTTGAGATACGAAACATCAGGCTCAACATTTTCACGACTCATCTTTTGAGCCAAAACTGCCGCCTTTAATGCTTCATCAGCGGTTTGTCTTTGCATAACTTTTTCGGCAAAAGAATTGGCTTTGGTTGAAATATTCGTAACCTGCTCGGAGGTCAATCCATATTTGGCGGGTTCCACTGTGGCAACTGTGACAAAGTTCATCATCCAACCGATCAGATCGGCATCATTCATATTTGAAAAATTCGGCATAATAAAAAACTCCTAAAATTTAGTGTAATTTGGGTGAAACTTTCACCGAAAGACTGAATTGAGTTGAGAGTTCAATCCCATTTTGGAGTTTTTTGAACTGAGTAAGACGTAAGGGGGGTGTCTATCTGCAACCTAAAACAGCTTTTTGCTGGTTGTTTGTTTGACCCGTCAATATTATTACCAAAATTTAGTTAAATTTGAAACAATTTTTTACAAAAAAAGGACTTTTTTTGCAAAGAAATTTCCATTCAGTAAAAAATATTCATTTTTCCTAAACTCAGCATTTATTGACTTTATGGCGGCAGTAATTTTCTTTCGATAGAAATTGATTGTCTATCGATAGTTTTATTTTCCGTATCAAAAGGAAGTCATTTTTGAGCAATAGAAAAATGCTTTCTAGTGGTAGGAATTTGCTTTCTAGTGATAGAAATTTATTTTCTATCGGTTGAAATTTCCGTTTTATTGATAATTTCTTTTGAATTTGCAAAACCCATTAATTTATTCCGCTTAAACTAGTGTAATTTTCTTAAAACTGTCCTCAATTATTACTAACTTTTTCAAAACTCGTGATATTCTTTTGACGAAATACCAAACTAATCTAAACAAATTAAGGAATTTATGCTCGCATCAATCTTTTTATCGCTATTCTTTTTTCTTTTTCAAACCCCAACGGTATCAACACCGCAAAATGTTTCGACGAGACCAATCCAAGCCGCCCAAACAGACGAAACACCCATCGTTCAAAAACATTCTGTCACGGTTGGCGCAAAAAACTTGAACTATACAACTACCACCGGCTTTATGCCGATTAAAAATTCATTTTCGGGGGAAACTGAAGCGCGAATTTTTTATATAGCTTATTCATTGGATAATTCTCCCACCAATCGCCCGCTGATGTTTTCGTTTAATGGTGGTCCCGGTTCGGCATCGGTTTGGTTGCATTTAGGTGCTTTAGGACCAAAAAGAGTCAAGATGCAGGATGATGGAACGATGCCGGCTCCGCCTTATCAATTAGTTGACAACGACCAAACCTGGCTAACCGAAACTGATATGGTTTTTATTGATCCGGTTGGAACAGGTTATAGTCGGGCGACAAAACCTGAATTTGCCTCCAAATTTTTTGGACTGGATGGTGATTTGACTTCGGTTGCCGAGTTTATCCGAATGTATCTGGGGAGATATGAGCGT
>DAORIL010000541.1:0-4868 GCA_035438525.1 Pyrinomonadaceae bacterium | reverse complement strand
ACGGTATCCGGGAGAACTTTCCGGCGGCGAACAGCAACGCATCGCCATTGCCCGTGCTCTCATTGGCGGTTCAAATTTGTTGTTGATGGACGAGCCGATGTCGAGTCTTGATACAAACTTAAAAGTTGAGTTGCGTGACGAACTCATCGCAATTCAAGAACGGTTCGGCATTACTACTATTTATGTGACGCACGATGAAGCGGAGGCAAAGGTGCTGGCTGATCGGATTGTAAGACTTAAACAAGGAAAAATTGAACATATCGAAGTATCCAAAGTTACTGCCCAATAATTTGTTTATGACATTTTCGTATTTTATATTTGTAATATTTCTTTCCGTCAGCATTTTTACATTTGCTCTTGGACAAACGCCCGTCGTGTCGCCTACTCCCGTGCAAACGACCTATGTAAAACGGATTTCAGCTTTTCGAGTTAGCGAAGAAATTAAAATTGACGGCATTTTAGATGAAACGGCTTGGACAAAATCGGAAGTGTTGGCTGATTTTCGTCAGCAAGAACCAAATGAGGGCGAACCCGCTTCGGAAAAAACCGAAATCAGAGTTTTATTTGACGATAAAAACATCTATTTCGGGATTCGGGCATTTGATTCCGAACCAAACAAAATTAATGCTCGTGAACTCGTCCGTGATGCAAATTTTAGCAACGATGACAAGGTTGAAATTTTGCTTGACACCTATCACGACAAACGAAATGCTTTCCGATTTGCCGTTAATCCATTGGGAACACAACAAGACGCGCTGATTACGGATGAAGGACGCGATGTAAATCTTTCGTGGGACGCGGCTTGGATTTCCGAAGGCAAACGCGATTTGCAAGGCTGGACGGTAGAAATCGCCATTCCGCTGACGACGTTGCGGTTTGAGCAAGGCTTAGATACTTGGGGATTCAATGTCGCCCGCATCATTCGGCGTAAAAACGAAGAAGTTATCTGGACAAGTTGGCAACGCGAATTCGGGTTGGAAAGAGTTTCACAAGCGGGTGAACTCGTCGGAGTCGGCGAAATAAAACGCCGCCGTTTGTTTGAAGTAAAGCCTTACGTTTCAGGCGGTTGGCAACAAGGCGTGCCGCGTGTCGGCGCATTAGGGACTGAGGCGGGATTAAACGGTAAATTCGGGTTGGAAGTGGCAAAAATCGGCATCACTCCTTCGCTCACGGCGGAATTTACCGCCAATCCCGATTTCGGTCAAGCCGAAGTTGATAATCAGGTCGTCAATCTTTCGAGATTTTCGGTTTTCTTTCCCGAAAAACGCGATTTCTTTCTCGAAAATTCAGGAGTTTTTCTTTTCGGAAGACAAGGCTCAAATCAATTATTTTTTACGCGGCAAATTGGTTTGAATCAGCGCGGACAACCGATTCCGATTGATTACGGCGCGAAAATTACAGGCAAAATCGGCAGTTACAACGTCGGATTTTTGCAGGTTCAGACTCGCAGTGCGGGACAATCAAACACAAGTTTATTTGTTCCGCGACAGCAATTTACCGTCGCACGAGTCAAAAAAGATATTCTGAAACGCTCGTCAATCGGCGGAATTTTGTTAATCGGCAAGGCAAAACCTCATTAAACGGAACGAGTTACAATCGTAGTTACGGGGTTGATGCGGAGTTTAATTTAACTGACAATTATCAAATCAGCGGATTTTTTGCCAAAAGCCAAACCCCAAGTCTGAAAGGCGATAATCACTCGGCTCGTGTTAATTCGGTTTATGAAGACGACAAATATCGGTTTATTGCGGTTTATGAAAATGTCGGACAAAATTTTAATCCCGAAGTCGGATTTATCGAACGCCAAGGGATTCATCAATATTTTGCCCAAGCCGCATATTCGCCGCGTCCGAAGTTTTTGCCGTTTGTCAGACAGATGGAATTTGAGGTGCAAACCGAACATTACACCGACCGCCAAAATAGATTTTTGACCCGCCAAAACGAACTTTCCTGGTTCACCGAATTCAAGAATTCCGCTACATTTTTCTATCGTCCGTTTGAAGATGTTACCGAAAAACTAACCGAACCTTTTGAGATTCGCCCCGGCATTGTCATCCCGATTGGAACTTATAAATTTAACCGTCCGCGAGTGCAATTCAGTTCCGACCAAAGCAAAAAAATTGTGCTGACCGGGCGTTATAAATGGGGCGATTTCTATTCGGGGGAACGTGATGAAATAACCGGCGGGATTACCTATCGCCCGAATTCTCATTTGTTTTTTGAGTTCAATGATAGTTACAACAACGTCCGCTTGCCGCAAGGCGATTTCTCGACAAATCTTTTTACCGGCAGAATCAACTACAATTTTTCGAGGAAACTTCTGACATCGGCACTTTTACAACTCAATTCGGCATCACGGATTTCAGCCTTAAATATAAGATTCCGCTATATTTTTCGTCCGAACAGCGATTTTTTTGTGATTTACAATCAAACGACAGGCAAAGGTTTAGAGCGTCCATCGTATAGTCTGCAAATGAAAATAACTTACGATTTTAATTTCTAATTTTACTGAATTACCCAGCCGTTTGTCGTTAATAAAGGCACAAATTCTTTGCCGACAAACAGACGGTCTTCGTAATTTGGGATTTTGTAATAATCTTCAGGCTTGAAAATCTTATTGCCACCGACATTGCTCAAATCAATGACAAAACGGTCGGGTCCTGTCGTGTCTTTACGGGCAATAAATCGCAATTCATATGGCAAAAGTATTAACGGATCGATGAGGTCAAAAACGCCCTTGTTGGCAGTTCTCGCATCGCTGACGGCTTTTCTCGCGGCTTGGAGTTTTGCCGCACCATTGATTTTTTGCCAGAATCCGTTCGGTGTTGAGATGTTTTTGTCAAACGGGTCAATACTCAAAAACGGCTGAATATTGGGATAAATAAAATACGGAACTGCCATTCCGTTTTCCAACTGTTGCTCATTATAGCTTGACTTTCGCTGAGTCGGATTAAAGTTTTTTTCATCGGCACTCAAATAACATAATAAACGTCCGTAACGGTCAAGAAATTCATAACCGAAGGCGAGAAAGAATTCAAAATTATCCTTGGTTCTGCCCGTTTGTGCAGTTGCCGAATCCAAATCCGCCTGAATCAACGCTTCCAACGCTTTGGCGGCATCTTTGGCGAGTTTATCGTGATTTGGCGCAACCTTTGTTCCGTCACCAATCCGCATTATCAGATGATTCAGCAAGGCAGGCGGAACGGGGAAATTCTGTTTCCAATCGCCTGACGTAAAAAAATCCGTCCACTTCTGATTACTGAGCGCAATAAAACTATCGTTGCGGATATTAAAACTAACCTCCGGCGTATCAATTCCCAAAAATCGTGAGCTGAAATTTAACGGAGTGCTTAAACTGATGGTATCGCCATCGTGAACAATTTGTTTGACACTTCCGGCTTGTCCGCCGTGAAATCCAAACCGAAAATGTCCCATCTTTAGATTATTATTATCTTCAAGTGCATTTGGCATAGTTATTTACCTCACTGAATTGCATCAATTGTTTTTAAAGTTAGGGCTGCCATCGTTAAGGTCGGATTCGCTGTTGATCCGGTCGTAAAAACACTAGAGCCGACAATGTATAAATTCGGATGGTCGTGGCTTTTACCAACAGTATTGACCACCGATTTTGCCGGATTGCTTCCCATTCGGCACGTTCCCATAATATGTCCCGCCGTGTTGAAATCAAGATTCGGAAACTTGGGAAAATCCGAGCCGATTTCAGTCGCATTCAATTCCTGAAGAATCCGCCGCAAAACGGTTTGGGCATAGACGAAGGCTTTGAGCGAATACTCGTCCAATCTGTATGAAATCTGCGGTCGCGGAAGCCCTAACGGGTCGAGTTTATCACTCAGAGTTACTCGATTATGGGCTTGCGGTAATTGTTCGGTGGAATAACTGAAACGGAGTTGCCGCCAAATCCGATTTTTGAATTTATCCTGCAATTCCTTACCAAAAATCTTTTGGTCAACTAATTTTGCCAAAGTTGCTTGTGGCGGTTCAGACCTGCCCCAACCGTCATTGCCAAAGGTGATGTTGAAAGCGGCAAAATCTTTTCTGAAACTACCATCACAAAAAGCCGGAATGCTGGAAGTGCCTTGCGGACCGCGAAAAGTGTAAATCGGCTCAAGCATCAATCCGTTGACTTCGTTGTTAAGATGATCCATTAGATTTCGTCCAACTTGTCCGCTGCTATTGGCTAATCCCGAATAAAGTAAAATTCGGGCGGATTCGATGCCGTGTGTGGCTAAAATCACATTTTTTGCTTCAACCGAACCTTTTTGCTTGTCATCACTAAGCCAATCAATAAAATGAACAAACTTGATTCTGCCACGACCATCAACTTCTAAATGCGTAACAACCGAGTTTGATTTAAATTTGACACCATTTTTCTTGGCTAATTTTAGATGAACGGTGGCATCGTATTTCGCTCCCGTGGGACAAATCGGAATACAGTTGCCGTTGCCTTTGCAGGCGGAACGTCCTTGATATTCAACCGAATTGCGGGCTTGCGGGGTGCTTAAAACTCTGATTTTGACACCGTTAATTTCCACAAAAGTTCCCAAACGGCATTTCACTTGCTGGTCACTGTAGCTCTGAACGATATTTTCCATCGGGAATTTTTCGGAACGAAAAGCCCCATGATAATGGGTGTTCCATTCATCGTGATTGCCCGCAACTCCCATCTCGCGTTCTGCTTCGCAGTAATATTTTTCTAAATCGGAATAGGTGATGTCCCAATCTTCACCAACTCCATATTTTGTTTTCAGCAAAAAATCGTTTGGCGTAAAACGCGGACAATTGCCACGCCAAGACCAAGTTGAACCGCCATTGATTCTCTGATAG
Source organism: Pyrinomonadaceae bacterium (assembly GCA_035438525.1). Taxonomy (GTDB): domain Bacteria; phylum Acidobacteriota; class Blastocatellia; order Pyrinomonadales; family Pyrinomonadaceae; genus JAIBCC01. The sequence goes on along the minus strand of DAORIL010000541.1, from coordinate 23 downwards.
GTCGCTTTGAAAAATTGAGTTTC
>DAORIL010000540.1:0-4871 GCA_035438525.1 Pyrinomonadaceae bacterium | reverse complement strand
AACAGGTTTGCCGTTCAAAGCGCATCCGAATAAATTTGCCGCACTTTCGGCGCATGATGAAGTCGTTTTTGCTTCGGGCGCATTGAAAACTTTGGCTTGTAGCTTGATGAAAATTGCCAATGATGTGCGCTGGCTGGCTTCTGGTCCACGTTGCGGAATCGGTGAATTGGTGATTCCCGAAAATGAACCGGGAAGTTCGATTATGCCCGGAAAAGTTAATCCAACTCAATCCGAAGCAATCACAATGGTTGCTGCCCAAGTGATGGGAAATGATGCTGCGATTGGGTTTGCCGGTTCACAAGGGAATTTTGAACTCAATGTTTTCAAGCCTGTGATGATTCATAATTTCCTTCATTCAGTTCGACTTTTGAACGATGCCTGCAAAGGTTTTGTTGAATTCTGCGTTTCGGGAATTGAATTAAATCGTCCGCAAATTGATCAATATCTGAACGATTCGTTGATGCTCGTGACAGCACTTAATCAACATATCGGCTACGACAATGCCGCGAAAATTGCCAAAACTGCCCATAAAAAAGGTCAGAATTTGAAAGAAACGGCGATTGAGTTAGGTTTGCTGACAGCCGAGCAATTCGATGAGTGGGTTGTTCCGGTTGATATGACACATCCATAATTCGATTTTGGATTGTCCGAAATAGATAAAAAGACGTAGGAGAAATATTCTTTTGCGTCTTTTTCATTTATTTGAAATTACTAATCAACACGACATCATTACTTATTGTTCCTCGTGAAAGGGCGATTTGTTTACCATCGCGTGAATAGTCGAAAGAAAAAATGCGTTCCTGGGTGAAATCGGTCAACGGTTTTGGTTTTCCGCCGTCGAGTGGCTGGGCGACAATGTTTGAAACGCCGTTTCGCGTATCAACATAGGCGATGGCACGACCATCCGGAGTCCAATGAAGTGCGGGATTGGGAAGCGAGGGAATATCGAAAGTTTTTAAAGGTTCGCCGCCTTCAAACGGGCTAACGGCAATCCGCCATGGATTATTATCTTTGCGAAAGAAATAAGCAATCATCTTGCCATCGGGCGAGAATTCCGCTGATCTTGAATATGCTTCGGTAATCTGCACCGGTTCGCCGCTGCCGTCAGCAGGCATTTTCCACAAATTCCATTTGCCCAAGGCTTTACGATACACCAGCCAGCGTCCATCGGGCGAAAATCGCGCACTCGCTTCACCGGTTGCACCGTTGGTCAACTGACGCTGGTCGCTGCCGTCAATGTTCATCCGCCAAAGGTGCGGCACGCCTGTCCGGTAGGTGAGAAAAGCGATGTAACGACCGTCAGGGGAAACCTCCGGCAAAAGATTGACAAATCCGTTAGAGGTCAATTGTTTTGCACCTCCTACCCCGTCTATATCCGTAATCCAAATATTGTGCCCGCCGGCGTTAGATTGATAGACGATTTTACCGTCCGGAGTCCAGGAGAGAGCCAAATCAGCTTTTCCTGAGCCGGAAGTTACGGGACGGAGGCGGCTTGAATCGCCGATCGGTGCAACTGAAATACTCGCTTGCTGTTGTGATTGAACAACGGCTAAATTATTTGAATCAGCCGCTAAACTCATTCCCAAATAGTTATTCAAATCGTTGGTGATTTGACGTGCTTCGCCGTTTGGGTAGGACAAATACCAAACTTGATTAACAAATTGCTGTCCCGGCGTGGCAAGCATTAACAAGCCGCTGCCATCTGCGAGCCAGGTCAAGCCGCCAATTCCGAGCCATCTCTGCGAAGTTAACGGTTTTATTACTCCATCTGCAATTTTTACTACAAAAACGCTTGAGTCATTGCTCTCAGCATTTCCTAACCGATAAGCGATCATTTTTCCGTCAGGCGACCATGCGGGAGCAGAAATGGATTCAAGCGGATTGTCATACTGCACGATTTTCCGCTCCTCTGTGCCGTCTGAATTGGCAATCATTAACATAAATTCTTCACCCGGGGTAGCCCGAACAAAGGCAAATTGTTTGCCGTCAGCAGAAAAACTGACAGGTGAGGTTGCCACATTTTCCAATACTTTTTTTGGTGAACCGCCAAGTGTCGGAACCTGGAAAAGAACGGATTGCGCCAACTCCTGCGAAAAAGCGGTGTAATAAATGTAATTGCCATCAGGCGAAAAAGTCAGCCCCGAATATTGAATGGTGGCAGGTGCGACAATCTGGACATTGCTCTGTGTGGCAACTTGTCGCGTCCAAAGACTTTGCTGTCCGCCGTCATCTTGAATATGAACGAGATATTTGCCATCGGGCGATATAGCAACGCCCGATGCTTTGCCTGTCGTGGTCAACCGTGTAAATTTTGCTGTTTGAAATGAGAGTGCAGAAGTGTTTTGCTTTGTCGTCAATCTATAAATTCCGTAGCCGAAACCCGCTACAACCAAAGTCAGCAAAGCAAATACAACTCCTGCACCCATTTTGTGTTTTTTGGCTTCTCCTACCAAATATTCCGCGCTTGATGTGGAGTGGATGACCGACTCGTTAGTTATCGTAGTTAAACCAACAGTAATCGCTTGTTCGCCAATTTGGGAAATACGCGAATTAGCGTTTATTTCAGGCGAGAGGGAAATTTCGCTTTCTGTTGTGCTTTCCATTTCGCGCTGTAATTCTTTGAGTTCAGTCGCTACATCTTTGATAGTTTGGTAACGATCTTCTGGGTCTTTCGCCAAACATCGCCGGATAATGCGTTGCAAATCAACCGGAACTGTTGCATCAAAATCTTTAATTGGCGGCGGTTGGGAATGAATAATTTTATGCAGTGAATCAACCATTGTTTCTCCTGCAAACGGTTGATGCCTAGTGGCTGCCTCATACAAGATACAGCCAAATGAAAATATGTCGGAACGTGCGTCAATATTTGTCTGTCCGCGTGCTTGCTCGGGCGACATATAGCCGACTGTTCCCATTATCACGCCGGATAAGGTTAATTTGGGATTTGGGATTTGGGGTTGCGGATTGTTCGATGTTTCAATTTCTTTATTCCGAAATCCCACATCCCTATTCTGCAATCCAATGAGTTTTGCCAGCCCGAAATCCAAAATTTTTGCAAAACCGTCACCCGAGATCATCAAATTATCAGGTTTTAAATCCCGGTGCACGATTCCGGCTTGATGAGCTTTGACAAGCCCGTCCGCAACTTGGGTCAGATATTTCAGCAACATTCTTAAACCAACCTGCTCGCCATGAATTTTCTCGCGCAAACTGATGCCTTCGATATACTCCATTGCAATAAAGTTGATACTTTTGGCTTCGCCGATTTCGTAAATGTGTGCAATATGTGGATGATTCAAAGCGGAAGCGGACTTTGCTTCCCGCACGAAGCGGCTCCGTATTCGGTCGCCGTTCTGTGAAAATTCTTGCAGCAGTATTTTAAGCGCAACGTTTCTATCGAGTTTGGTATCTTCGGCGAGATAAACTTCGCCCATTCCGCCTTTGCCTAACAATTTGATGATTTTGTAATGACTAATTTCAGTGCCTATCAGATTGGTTTGAATATCATTAGCAGCAAACATCTCTGCCACAAAGGATTCGGGGAGCGCGTTTAGGAAATCTTCGGAACTGACTTCAAGAGAAAGTAAGGATTCTACCTCACGGCGGAGAATTTCGTCCATTCCACAAGACTTATCCAAAAATGCCTGTCTCTCGGCTGGCAAAATTTCCAAAGCAGCATGATAGATTTCTTCAATCTGTTTTAGCTTCTCAGATTTCATTGGGGCAAATTATATGCATTTAGCGGGGAGAGCTATTTTTGGTCAAAGTGAGTATAAAGTATTTTCGATAAAAAAAGCTATTCCAGCTGCGGTTGTGATAAATTTCTTAATTTTTAGTGACCTTATTTAGCTATTATTCTCGTTTATATTTATGGACTAACCTTTCCGGACTCAAGGAGGAATATGACAATCAACAATTTTGAAAGACAATTTTTAGCCGTAGCATTTGCCGTTTTAATCACTGTGATTGGTGCAACAACAGTCATAAATGCCCAAGAAACTCAAGTTGAACCAGGTGCGGTAATTGACGAATTGAAAGAAAAACTCGGCAACGCCACGGAAGAACAAGTCAATGAAATTGTGGAAAAGTGGAACGCCCGCGAAGATTTGGCTGGTAAATCTAAAAACGAAATGATGCTGCTCCTTTTTCAGGATGTCGCCTCGGTTATTACTGATGTTGAAGCACAAAAAAAGATAAATATGAGCTGGCAGTATGAGCCAAACGTTAATCCGTTTGAGGAACAACCGGGATGCGATTACAAAGTTGCCAGCGGACAACCCGATGCTTGTCCGGCTTATCTACGAATGATTTCGATGCAGATTAACGGGGCAAAATGCTTCAACTATAGGTCGGCATCTATCTTCCTTGACGGTGAAGTTTGCAGTCAACCGGCATTACTTCCGGGTTCGGCTGCTCCCGTCGCGTGTGTCGAGCCGGTGTCGCTGGATGTCACGCGAAGTGCCGGATTCTTCAGCTTTTATTGCCGGACGACAAACCCCGAATATCAGGAATTACAAAAAGATTTGCAGAAAGAAAAAGTTCTCGAATCGCTGGCGGCGGATCTGAATAAGGTCTTTAAGATGCCTTATCCAATCGGTATCGGTTTTCAGGAGTGCAAACGGGCGAATGCCTTTTACCTGCCTAGTGACGGGATGGTGGTGATGTGCTACGAACTGATTGACAAATTTGAAGAAACCTTTGAAGAAGCCGGATACCAGGGCGACGAACTCGATGAGGCTGTTGCAAATGCTGTAACTTTTGCGATTCATCACGAACTCGGACACGCTTTGACCGATACGCTCAATTTGCCTGTTGAGGGAAGCGAAGAAGATTTTGCCGACCAATTAGCAACCTTTGCTGTTGCTGATGGA
>DAORIL010000539.1:0-4876 GCA_035438525.1 Pyrinomonadaceae bacterium | reverse complement strand
GGAACAATCGCTCCGTTTTGGTCAGTTACTGTTCCTTGCACACCGGAACCGAGCTGCCCAAAAACAGTCACCATGCACCCTAAAATCAAGATCCCACCTAACATTAAGTGAAATACTTTGGTTAAACTTCCACGCATTTGGAAACCTCCAAGTTAATTTTATTATTGCCTTAATTATATTTTGATGACCTTTACCAAATTCCGATTTTTATCTTAATTTACCAATTTCAGGAATTGCTTATTTAGTTGATAAATCGTTTTAGTAAATCGTTTTAGTAGAGTAATTCTTTTATACCATTATCCTCAAATACCGTCAAGATTGTTTTTAATACCATCAATGAAAAATTTTTATTTCTTGTGAATTATTTTCGATTTTAAATTTGCTCTAAACTCTTATGACTCAACTAAATTGTTTTATTGCGTTATACTTTTGAAATATGAAAGAGTTTTTTTACTGGCTAATAATCAGTTTTGTGATGATAATTACGGGCTTTCCGCAATCGAAAACTGATGTCAGAAAATCGCTTTCAGAGGCAGCCGAATACCTTCAAAAAAACAATCTTGATGCTGCCGAAAAAATTTTAGTTCAAGCCAAGAGATCTTCGCCTAATAATTCTGACGTTCATAATTTGCTCGGCATAATTTATGACCAAAAAGGCGATTTTAGTAAAGCCGAAACCGAATATCGCGCTTCAATCCGACTTAATCCAAAAGCTGTCTCACCACTTGCTAATCTGGGAGTTTTATTGACCAAAACCAAACGCGAAAAAGATGCAGTTCAAATTTTTGAAGCAGCCTTGAAACTAAACCCGAATCATCCGCAAACCATTGTCAATTTAGGTTTTCTCTACAGTTCCCTGGGAAATTTTCCCAAGGCGGTCGATCTTTTGCAAAAAGCTAATCTTACTCAGCCAAATAGTGCTGATATTCTCCTCAAACTTGGTGTTGCACTTTACCAAACCAAAAAACCTGACGAAGCCAAAAATATCTTTGAACAACTTAAATCAATTTCTCCCAACGCAGAATCGATTTATTACCTTGGACTAATCGCTTTTGACCAAAATCAAAGTGATCTAGCAACCCGATATTTTGAAAATGCTCTGGCATTAGAACCGAATTTTGCTGATGCCAATTTTATGCTCGGCGAGATCTTTTCAAAGCAAAAAAGGTATTCGGAAGCGGCGCAGTTTTATGAAAAAGCCATCGCCCAAGATAGAACCAAAGATGTGTATTTTGTTAGACTTGGCGGAACTTATTTAATCGGCAACAACGTTAATAAAGCCTTTCAATATTTCAAAGAAGCATCTGAACTTTTTCCTCAAATCGCCGAAATTAAATATTTTCTGGCAATTGCTCTCCGTGCTAAAAGTGATTATGATCTGGCGATTGCCGAGGTCAAAAAATCTCTTGCACTCAAAGAGACGGCTGATTCAAATGCACTCCTCGGAGCGATTTTCGCTGACCGAAATCAAATTGTTGAGGCAGAAAAATATTTGCGAAAAGCTATTTTGCTGAATCCAAATCATTTCAATTCACATTACGATTTAGGTCGAATGTTAGTTAAACAGCAAAAATTTACTGAAGCATTACCCATTTTGCAAAAAGCATCCATCCTGATGCCAAATAATGCCGATGTTCATTATCAGCTTTTTCTGACCTATTCCCGACTCAAACGAAAAACTGACGCAGATAATGAATTCAAATTATTCAAACAATTTTCAAATAATTAGTTTTTAGAAAATTCAATCTGGTCGAAATAAATTCTGCCTGTTTTCGGACTACTATTGATGTCGTCAAAAACAATAACGAATTCTTCTAAGGGTTTTGTTTGATTTAGCGAAAAGTTTCGTTTGCCTAAGGTCAACGAAATCTTTTGCCATTGATTAGTAATATTTTCGACAAAAAAGGTGCCTTTACCATTATTTTTGTCCTTTAATTCAATTTTTATTTTTGAGGTAAATCCTTTATCCGCATCGCCTTTGAGGTAGAAACCTAGCGTTTCAAATTCTGCGATTTTGGCATTACTGATTTTTAGCCAAAATCCGTTGTAAGCAGGATTTGGTGAATCGACATCGTAATCTAGTTCTAAAGATTTGCCGTTTTTTTCGCCTAAAGCATCATCTTTGGCAAAGGACATTTTGCAACTTTGCGTTGCATCATTTGCATCTTTATCCCAGGTTCCAAAACTTTCGCCAAGATTGGTTAAGTTTTCACCTCGATCAAAATCGGCAACAACTAATTTGTTTGATTGAGCGTTACTAACGGCACAAAATAAACTCAATAGAACCAAGATAATACACTTTCTTTTCACAACAATAGAAAACTGTGTCAAAGTTCACGATTAGCTCATAAACTCTGACACAGTTCGTCTCCCTTGAATTAGAAGCTAAAGCGGACCTGTAATTCGCCAACTCTCCCTGCTAACGCAGAAGTTGCAACTCCAAATCTGGTGTTTCTAATATTTGTGCTATCTGAGTTGGCTCCAAATGGTGCCAAATTCAGATTATTGAAAAGATTAAAGAAATTGAATCGAATATCAACCTTCGAATCTTCGTTAAACAAACCGCCAATTTTTGCCAAGGAGAAATTCTTAGCAATTGCTAAATCAACCGAGAAATATCTTGGACCTCTGAAAACATTGCGCCCAATCCCCGGAGGATTTAATTGGAAAGTTGGCGTATTGGTATTGTCTTTGATTGTGTAAGTCGCAAAAGCTGTATTACAACCCGGCGCAACATCACAATTATTTCCATTAACCGTTCCTGAGAAGATTCCGCCATTCAGGAAATTGGCATTTGAATTATCAACGGGCTGCGTTCCAAAATAAAGGCTTGGACGAAGCGGTCCGAAGAAGGTTCCGTTTTGCCCACGGATCGATTGCCCGTTAACAGGTGTCCACGGAAATCCCCCGCGCCAGGTAACAATCGGAGAAAAGTTCCAACCCGCTAATAAATCCCCACCGATATTATTTTGACCTTTGAACCATTTTGGTTCAAAAGTTCCTGATGCAACCAAGAAATGTGTTACATCAAAATCCGAAGGACCTTTTTCCTGTGAATTATCATACGGATAAGTTTGGTTGGTGCATCCGCACGGTGCTTCTAAAGATGTGGTATCCAAACTTTTGCTAAAACGATAATTGACATTAAGGTCAAAGCCATTGCTGAAACGTCTTTTGATTGTTGCATTTAAGGCATTGTAGCTGGTGTTGACATCAGGACTGCCATAATAAACCGGATTAAAGGTGGAACTGGTTGTTGAAAGTGCGTGTAATGGAAGAATTCTGACAAAATGTCTACCGATACTGCCTTGATAACCGAGCGTTGCCACAAATTTTGAAGGCAATTGATACTCACCTTCTAATGAATAACGATAGACGTGAGCTGTAGGCAAATCTCGGGGAACACCATAGATTTCGACAGAACCTGATTTTGGTCCGCCATTGGCTCCATAACCACCGCCGCCAAGATTTGGATTTCTTGGGTAGCCGTAAATTGTTCCGTCACTACTGGCAACATATTGGATTTGTCCACCAACAAAAGGTGTTGACCAATCATCTCCGGGTTCACCTGAAATACCGCAACAGATACCAAATCTTGAAGCATTCGGAGGATTGAACCGGGCATTTTGAATTAAGGCAAGACCTAAACGGTCATAACCTAAACCGCCGCCGCCGCGAATTACTAATTTATCGTTAAATCTTTTCGGGCTCCAGGCAAATCCAAGTTGCGGAGCGAAATTGTTTAAGTCTCTGTTAGTCAGAGTTTTGGCTGTTTCGATGGTAGCATTTGACAAGCCATTTGAACCTAAAATCAGGTTTCCTAAAACCTCTCCGCTTCCGGGTGTTGCAGGTGAAAAATATTCCCAACGTAAACCTAAATTAAGTGTCAGATTTGGACGAAATTTCCAATCATCCTGAACAAAAGCACTAATTCCGCCATATTTAAGTTTGGTATCGTTGGCTAAAGGATTACCATTGGCATCCGTATTAATTCCTTCAAAAATTGGTGTTCCATTGGCAAAATTCCAAGGACGAAGGAACGAATAAATCGGTCGGGCTCCCCCGGCAGCACTATTGCCATTTAAATCTCTTCGATATTCGCCGCCAAATTTCACATTATGATTTCCAAAAAGGAAAGTCAGCGTATCTTTGAAATGAAGTTGTTTTTCATTAAAAATGCCCGGAGTTGCTTCTGATCTATTAATTCCATATCGCAATCTGTCCCCAAATATACCTTCAATTTCAATCCGTGGTAAGCCAAAATTCGCATCCGGATTTGTGTCCAGCTCATTGTAGCCAAACTTAGTTAAGTTGACGCGAAATTCATTAATCCAGGAAGATGAAAAGGTGTGGGCATAAATACCTGCAAAAGCATAGTTAAGCCGTTTTGAATTTATATCCGATTGTGGACGCGACTGAGCAGCAGTATCAGCCGTGGTCGCTCTTTGCTGAGTAAAATTTGAAGTAAAAGTGATTCTATCGTTAGAAGTTGGCAAAAAATCTAATCTTGCGTTGTATTGATTTCCTTTGAATCTATAAGGATTTGATAATTGTGCATATTGTAAATCTGCTATTCCATCAAAACCACCGCCAACCGTATTATTAGAATTCACATACTTTCCATAAGTTCCGGTCACAGAACCAATATCCATCCCATTACCGGCGACATTACAAGCAATAAAAACTCTGGTGCAATCCGGAGCTAAAATTGCAACAACCCGCGGATCTGCCCCGGAAGCTAAGACTTTGGCCGAAACCGTGCCTGCCCGGGAAGCTATAATTGATTGTCGAAAAGAGGCAGTGTCAATTATTGAATTATATATGCGAATCAGTAGTTGAAACAAAGAGCAAATAGTGCAACTGCCAACTTTCCGTA
>DAORIL010000538.1:0-4885 GCA_035438525.1 Pyrinomonadaceae bacterium | reverse complement strand
AAATGGCAAAGATTTTGCGGACACGGATTGACGAAACGATCCAGCGTCTCAAAGTCCGTTTTCCGATTTATCTGGTCTTTACGCACGCCGATTCAATTGAAGGTTTTCGAGATTCGTTTTCGACTTCGCAAAAAGAAGGACAAAATCTGGTTTGGGGTGCAACGATTCCGCTCGAAAAGAGCGAAAATGCTCACACGATGTTTGATGCCGAATTTGATTTGCTGCAAAACAGCGTGATGAAACGCCGTTTGATGCGGCTTTCTGCACCGTTTCCGCCCGTTCGTCAACTTAAAATTTTTAATTTTCCGCTCCATTTCGGCTCTGCACGGAAAAAACTCGGTCATTTTGTTTCGACTCTTTTTAAACCGAATCCGTTTAGCGAAAGTCCGTTTTTACGCGGGTTTTACTTTACTGCAGTTCCGGTCAATCGTCCAAAACTGGACGGTGCGCAGACAATGACCAACATCGGACAAACTGTCGGTCAGAGCTTTTTCACCGAAAAACTTTTCCGCGATGTAATTTTACGCGATAAAGATTTGGTCGCTACTTTCCAATCTCAACAAGTCAGTCCGCCGATCATGGGTTGGTTCTTTACAGTCTGTGCAATGCTTTTAACCTTTACATTGTTGGGATTTTCGGCTTTTTCGCTTTATAAAAACAGCGTAATGTTAGATGAGGCATCTAAGAGCGGTGAAGCTGTTTTAACAATGGTCAAAAGTGATAAAGACCGTAATCCATTAGCCAAGGATATTGCGCAAACAACAGAAGAAATTAATAAAATTGAAAAACTGAGAAAAGCCTTAGTTGGTTTAGACGAAGCCGAACGTAACGGTGCTCCAATTTTGATGCGTTTTGGATTGTATTCCGGTAATCGAATCTACCGCGAAAAGCTGCTTCCGATTTATTACAACGCAATTGAACAAAGATTCAAAAAACCCGTAGTCAAAAAATTAGAAGATGAATTGAAGAAATTTAGTGAATCTCCTGCTATCAATTCAACTCAATTGACACCGGAACAAGAAATCGAATTAGGCAAAAAATACGATTTACTCAAAGCCTATCTGATGCTTTCGGGACAATACAAAGAGCAATCCGAAGCAACATTTCTGGCTGAAACCTTAAAAGATTTTTGGAAATCAGAATCAAAAACTCCTGAAGGAATGGAAAAGACTGCCGAAGAACTCCTTAGTTTTTACGCGAAGCAAGTTGACCGTTTACCAAAATACGAAGGCGACCCAAGTGCTTTTCCACGTCTCAATTTGGACGAGACCAGCAATAAAATTTTAATTGATCCGGTTCGCAAAAAATTACAGGCATTTCCGGCTTGGGCGCGTTACTATAAGCGTGTGACGACTGAAATTTCCAAAAAAATTGATCCGATAAATGTCGATTCAATCCTCGCTAGTAGAAGTGTCGGAATTATGGAAGGCAGCTATTCTGTGCCAGGGGCTTACACCATTGAATCGTATCGCGTAAATATGCGCGAGGCCCTTGACAAATCCACCGAGGAATTGACCAAAGATGATTGGGTAATGGGCGAAAAAGCGGAAAAAGCGCAAACCCAAGGCGATGATTTCAGGAAGATTCAAGACAAATATCTTAATGATTATTCCGATCATTGGCGCAAATTCATACAAAATATCAAAGTTGTAGATTACAAAACCAAAGACATCGCAGTTGATTCGTTGAAAGAATTTTCTAAATCCGAATCTCCAATGAAACTTATTTTGCAAGAAGTTAGTAAACAAACCTATCTTTCAAAAGAACCCGACAATAAAGGTTGGATCGATTGGATTTGGAGTCTTTTCCAAAAGAAAAAAGACCCGAAAGCGACTCCTGACACAACGGTTGAAAAAGATTTTAGACCTATTTTCGCCTTTACTGATGGAAGCGATAAATCTGACCAAAGCCCGATTTCGCAATACGGTTCATATTTCAAAGATGTCGGTGATGATTTGTCGGTAATGGATAACACTCAGATAAAAAATGCTTCGCAGGAATTAGCTGATCCAAATGCAAAAGCTATCGGATTCAAAAAAAAGATGCAAGATGCCGAAAAGAAAATCAATGGCGTTGCTGACAGTTTCCAAGGCACGGCAGCCGGAAAAGACATTGCCGCGCTTTTGAAAAAACCATTTTTGAATTTGAAATCCTTCTTTGGCGCAGATGAAGAAACTCAGATCAAGAGTCTCTGGTCCGAGCAAATTTTACCGAAAGCCAAAGAAATCGAAAAAGGTTTTCCGTTTGAAGATAGTGGTGATGCTGATTTAACCAAATTGACGGCGTATCTCAACCCGCAAAATGGAACTTTTTCAAAATTCTACGATGATCGTTTGAAGAAATTCTTTGAAGAAGCCAACGGGCAATTAAAACCGAAGGATGGAATTTCGCTCAAATTCAGCGACGATTTCGTCAAATATTTGAACAGTGCGTTCAAACTGCGCGAGGCTCTTTATGGTAAGGGTGCAACTCCTGCTTTCAAATATAGTTTGACTTTGCAAAAGATTACTGATGGCACGGTCGAAATAGCAATTGACGGGCAAAAACTTGATTCTACGGGAACAGGTTCACAAGATTTCACTTTCCCGGCAGCAGGCGGTGAAACAGGCGCATTTATGAAATTCTCGTCAACCTCCGAACCAGTTTCGACTACGGCTGCCCCTACAACGACACCTTCGCCAAGTGCTTCGGCATCGCCCAAACCGAATCCGACAGCGAAACCGGCACAAAGTCCGAGTTCGTCAACATCGGGCAACGAAATCAGAGAACAAGGTCCATGGGGACTCTTTAGATTTTTCCAAAAAGGTAGTCCGCAAAAGAACGGCACGGATTACGTCTGCACTTATAAATTTGGTGCAAAATCTATCACTGCAACATTTAAACCAACCGGCGGAGACTTGTTTGACCGTAGCATTTTCACTTCGTCTCGGGCGCCGCAAAATATTTCTAGGTAAGGAAAATTGATAATGGAACAAGCAAAAGCGTTACTTAATGAAGGGAATCTAGACGGAGCAATTCAAGCGGCTCTCGCGTATGTTAAGTCAAAGCCGACTGATGTTTCTGCGCGGACTTTTCTATTTGAATTATCACTCTTTTCCGGCGATTGGGAACGTGCTGAACGACAGCTTGATGCTATCGGTCATCAGGATGCCAATGCGATGATCGGTTCAATGATCTATCGTCAATGTATCGCCGCCGAACGCAAACGCTCGGATTATTTTTCCAAAAGTCTCAAGCCCGAATTTATTGGTGATGTGCCAAATTATATCTACGGCTTGTTGGTGGCAAACAATAAGGTCAGAGAAGGAAATATCGTCGAAGCAATCGAAACTTTGGACAAAACTGAAGAAGAGCGTCCGGCTTTTGCCTGCACGGTCAATGGCGTAGCCAAAGAAGATTTTCGCGACTACAATGATTTAACTTCTTGTATTTTAGAAGTTTTTATCAAAGATTCATATATCTGGGTTCCATTGGAGCAAATCGTTAAAATTACCTTTGAGGCTCCGAAAACATTGCGTGACCTGTTCTGGCTGCAAGCCAAATTGGAAACCGCCAACGGAACAAACGGTGAGGTTTTAGTCCCAACACTTTATGCCGATTCATATCGTCACAGTGATAATCAGATCCGGCTTGGTCGGGCAACCGATTGGCGCGAGGTGGGTGAAAATTTGTTCATTGGCGAAGGCACCAAACGCTTTTGGATGGACGGCACGGACGAATCAATTTTGGATTTTAGAGAAATTGTATTTTCAGTAGATGAATAAATAAGAAGTTACAATATTTATCCAACTCCTTGGTAATTCAAATTTGAGTGACCCTAAACATCCAAGGTAGTAATAATTTTAAGCAGTTTTTTTTCATACTGCACTTAGTTTTCAAAATTTGAGGTGATTTTTTAATAATGGCACAAGTCGAATCACAGGCTCCGGTTATTGATTTTGAGGCTTTACTAACCCCAATTCCGGGGGAAAACCCTTCGGGTGAGCCAATGCAATATTCAGGTCTCTATGATGATATCCGCGAAGCACGGCGGGCGGATGATGATATGAATCTGGGGGAGTGGAAGACAGAACTCAAAGTCTCTGATTTCCGTAAAGTAATTAATTTAGCAGTTCCGGCACTTTCAACCAAAACCAAAGATTTACAAGTTTGCGCGTGGTTGTGCGAAGCCTTAACCAATCAACACGGGTTTGCCGGTTTTCGCGACGGAGTTAAATTGATACGCCTGATGCAGGAAAATTTTTGGGACACAATTTATCCCGAAATTGACGAAGGTGATATGGAAGGTCGGGCTAATGCGGTTGAATGGATGAATAATCAAATGTCCGTCGGCATTAAAAAAATTCCGTTTACAGCAGGTGAGGGATTTAATTATATCCATTGGTTGGAATCTACTCAATTTGATTTTCCGGCTGATACTAGCGGACTTGATTATAACGAGGGAGAGCGCATTAAAGCCCTCAAGGTTCAAGCCGAGACAGAAAAAAGAAAGACCGGTGATATGTGGCGGGTGGCGAAAGCCTTAACCAATCGAGTTTTTTGTGAACAGCTTAATCTTACTTTAGAAGAATGTTGGGAAGAACTGAACACTCTCGATAAAGTAGATGAAGAAAAATATGACCGCAATCAAACGCCCGGTTTGAAAGATGTCAAAAAGAGTTTGGACGACATTCGCGGAGTTTTCGGCAAAGTTTTAGAAGAAAAACGAGAAGCAGAACCTGATGCGATTGAAGAAGAAGCTGTAGAAGAAGTAGTAGAAGGCGAAGACGGCGAAACCGTTGTCGTTAAAAAAGGAATGGCAGTCGGAAGCGGAGTCATTCAATCGCGTGGAGATGCACTCAAACGATTATCGGAGTTAGCCGAATATTTTCGCAAAAATGAACCG
>DAORIL010000537.1:0-4886 GCA_035438525.1 Pyrinomonadaceae bacterium | reverse complement strand
CGAGACGATGAACAATTCCCACCCGGTTTTGAACTACTTTTTCATTTGATCCGACATCCGAGCTCCTAAATCCGAAATGGTAAGCGATTGCATTTGCTAAAGTCCCGCTTGGAACTCCGGCGCCGGGATGAACGACCATTCCCGCCGGTTTGTTGATGACAGCTAAATATTCATCTTCATAAACAATGTCGAGAGGAATGTTTTCAGGCTCAAATTTTTCAGCCAGCAGCTCGGTTAATTCGACCTCAATTATATCGTTGGCGTGAACTTTATAAGAAGATTTTGATGATTTTTCATTGACCAAAACATCTCCGCTGTCAATCATTTTTTGAATTCGTGAGCGCGAACGATTTTCGATCTGTCTGGCAAGAAAGGCATCGAGACGTTGATTTGCATCGCCTTTTTCTACGGTAAAGGTTTGTAATATTTCGTTGTTTGATTGTTTATTCACTTTTATTTCTCTGCTCTGACACTTCTAAATCTTTTTAATTCAATGTATTTGTTATATTTATGATTATCGCACATATTTTCGCTTTTTCACTTGTCAATCAACTAAAACTTACTCATGATCGTTATAAACATTTTTAAATGTGAGGATTAAAAATGCGTTTAAGTTTGTTAATTTTAATTTTGGGGGCGTTGATAATCGGTTTGGGTTGCACGAACACAGGCAATTCCACAACCGTTAAAGCCGAGCCCGCAAAAGCTAATTCGCCAAATGTTGCAGAAGATGCTCCGCGGATCAGTTTGGACGATGCAAAAAAAGATTTCGATGCCGGAACTGCTGTTTTTATTGATGCCCGCGATGTGAATTCGTATAAATTCACGCATATCAAAGGCGCAATCAACATTCCGTTTACCGAAGCTGAAAATCGATTGAAAGAGATTCCGACCGATAAAAAAATCATTGCCTATTGTTCCTGACAGAACGAACATACAAGCGCCGGTCTGGTGCAGATCTTAAATAAAAACGGAATTAAAAATGCTTATGCTTTACTTGGAGGAACTAATGCGTGGATAAGTGCAGGATTCCCAACTGAAAAAAGCGAAGACGCCCCTAAATAACCAATTAAAAGTTAAATTAAATGAAAAGAGTGCAGAGATAAAAATGCGCTCTTTTGTTATTTTTCACAGAGTTACAATTCACATAAATTGAACCAAAACTAAACTAAATCTTCTGCCTCTCCATCCCTATTGAGTAATTATTTAATTGGGCGTATGCTCTCAGATATGAGCGAAAAAATACTTGATGATTCCGATTTTGAAGTTATTGACATCACCCCAAAGCCTAAGTCCAAACCTCGTTGGGGTTTATGGATCACTTTGGCGATTATTTTATTTTTAATCATAATTTTACCGATTGCGATTGAAATTTATGTCAATTCATTATGGTTTGATTCGCTTGGTTTTTCAGCCGTTTACTGGTATCAGTTAAAACTCAAACTGATCCTGTTTTTTGTTTTTGCGATTGTCACTTTTGGAATTTTGCGAGGTGCATTTTGGCTACTCAGCCGCGCCTTTGCAACCTACGCGATTGTGCCAAGGAAAATTGTCATTAATAGTCAAACTCAACAGACGGTGATGTTTGATCCATCGTCTTTTCTCAAGCCTGTCATTTGGATCGTCTCGATTATCTTTGCACTTATTTACGGCTCTTACTTTAGCGGAAACTGGGAAACCATTGCGCTCTATCTCAATCAATCGGCAAGTGCTGCGACTGATCCGATCTTTAATAATTCGTTTAGTTTTTATTTATTTTCGCTTCCCTTTTACGAGCTTTTGAATAATTGGTTCTTGAAACTGTCAATTATCATTTTTGTCGCAACTGTGGTTTATTCGCTGCTGACATTCATCCAAAAAGACGAATCCAGACGAAAGACCCGCTACAAAGCTATTTCGATTGCGCTGGCTTTACTCGCGGTGACAATTGCTTTTGGATTTTATTTTGAACGTTACAATTATCTCTGGCGCGACCATCAGACCATCACGGGTGTGACCTATACTGAATTTCATTACATTTTGCCGGGATTGTTTATTCTTTTTGTGACCTTGCTGATTTCGGCGGTGATCGCGCTCATCAATGCTTTTGTGACTCAGCAATTACGGATTTTAATTGGTGCAGCGGCGTTGCCGATTGTAGTTTTTGTGATCGGTTTGGTTTTAATTCCAGGCTATGTCCAAAGTTTTATCGTCAAACCAAATGAATTAGACCGTGAAACACCGTTTATCGAATACAATATCGCGGCAACACGCACCGCTTTTCAGTTGGAACAAATTGAGGCGCAAGATTTTCAAGCAGAAACGACTGCGGCGGCTTTTGATATTGAAAAGAATCGGGCAACGGTTGATAACATTCGACTGTGGGATCGTCCTGCTTTGCAGTCAACACTCAAACAACTGCAAGAAATTCGCAATTATTATGATTTTACAACGGTCGATGTTGATCGTTACCAGATTGATGGGCAAAAACGTCTAATGATGGTTGCCGTCCGCGAACTGGATGTTACTAAATTACCTGATGCCTCGCGCAATTGGGTTAATCAAAAATTGACTTACACCCACGGTTACGGCGTAACGATGAACACCGCCAACGGTTTTACAGCAGAAGGTCGCCCGCAGTTTGCCTTGTCGAATATGCCGATTGAATCAACCGTGCCGGAATTAAAATTGACCCGTCCGCAGATTTACTTTGGACAAAAAACCGATTCGGATGTTTATGTTCGCACCAAACAAAAAGAATTTGATTTTCCGCAAGGTGAAGCAAATACTTACACGACCTATGAAGGAACAGGCGGAATCGAGATCGGCGGTAGTTTACGCCGTTTAGCTTTGGCCTGGTCATTAGGCGACCTGACCAAACTTTCTTTTTCCGACGATGTAACTCCTGACAGCCGCGTTTTGATGCGTCGCAATATTATGGAAAGGGTAAAAACGCTGGCACCTTTCCTGATTTATGACGATGATCCCTATATCGTCGTTGATTCCCAGGGCAAATTGACCTGGATAATTGACGCTTTTACTTCCACCGAGCGTTATCCTTATTCGCATCATTATCAAGCCCAAGGCAAAAACGTCAATTATCTGCGGAACAGCGTCAAAGTGACGATTGATGCCTACAATGGCGATGTTAATTTTTATGTCTTTGATGAAGAAGATGTTTTATTGAAAACTTATCAAAATACTTTTCCTGTGCTCTTTCAACCATCGAGCAAAATGCCTGCAGATTTACGTGAACATATCCGTTTTCCCGAAACATTACTGCAAACACAAGGCGAGGCTTATGGCCTTTATCACACTACTAATCCGAAAATTTTCTTTCAGCGCGAAGACGTTTGGACATTGGCCAGCCTGATCGTCCAAGGACAAAACAACAATCAACCCGAACCTTTAAAGCCGTATTTTGTTTTAACCCAGCTTCCAAATGGGAAAGACGGACTCGAATTTGTCAAAATCGTAACTTTTACTCCTGCCAACCGCAATAACCTAATTGCAATTATGGCGGGACGCAGTGACAAAGAAAATTACGGCAAACTGATGGTTTATTCTTTGCCAAAATCGCATTTTATTGATGGACCGATTCAAATCGAAGCGCGGATTGACCAGGACCCGACACTTTCCGGGCAATTCACGCTCTGGAATCAACAGGGTTCAAAGATAGAGCGCGGTAATTTGATGGTAATTCCCGTCGGAAACGGTTTACTCTATGTCCAACCGATCTATCTCCAAGCAGTCCGCAGTCCGATGCCCGAACTGCGAATGGTCGTCCTCGCTACCCAAGAACGAATCGCCTACGGTCCAAATTTTGCCGCCGCTTTGTCTAATATGTTTGGCGATTCTGCGAATAAAAAAGAAGAATCGAAAGATACAAAAGTAGATGAGAAAAAAGAAACTACTCCAACCACTACTTCGCCAAATGTCCAGCAACTAATTAATCAGGCTGCTCAACAATTTGAAGATTACCAAAGGTTGAACTCACAAAATAAATTTGGAGATGCAGGAAAGAAACTTGAAGATTTGAAACGGACTTTTGAAGAATTGAAGAAGAGTGGAGGAAATCTGTAGAAAAACGATAGAGGGATTTCAAAATTACTTTTTGAAAAAGGCTAGAAAAGATCAAGAAAACGAACCTTTTAAGATTGTTTTTACCTCTTTTCTATGCAAAAAACTCAGCAAGAGTAAAATAATTGGATTTAACTATTATAATTAGGTTATTATTTGTGCTGAAAAGATATAGTTAGCTTTTGGTTCGAGACACTTTTGAAGGAGAAGAGTTTATGCCAACATTCAATCCAAGCACAACTTGGCTCGGGCTGCTAGGTGGCGGCATTTCTGGATCTATTATAGGTGGTGGAAGTATTTACCAAATCGACCTTTGGCATATGGGAGGCAATCCTCTGCCCGTCCGCGCTCTGGTCACTGGAAAGCGGGTAGGAATTATGGCAGAAGCAAGCACTGCCATGGCAGCCCTTGTGGTCACTGGTTGCCAAAACGGGAAGGATATGGATGGCATCACCTCCTCCGGCATCGACTGGGAATTCGCCGTCGGACTGAAGGGAAGTGCAATCGTGAAGACCGGGGCAAAACTCTTTAAAACACTTGCGGCGGATGCCACGGCAAAAGCCGTCAACTGGGCTGCCCACGAGAGTGCTAAGCGATTTGTGCAATGGACAGTTGATGACCTCGGCGTCGTTCTACCTGGCAAGTCGTTTAACCTTTTGCCATCCCCTATTTCAATTGGCATCGGTGCAGGGATTTTCTACGAATGGCAGACGCTCAATCTGCTAGGCGGCAAGATTGGTTGGAAACACCTCTCCCCTAACTGGACAGCCTCAAACTACCAAGGTGGTGTTTATTTCCAACTCCTTGATATTCCCGAACAAGATGGC
>DAORIL010000536.1:0-4889 GCA_035438525.1 Pyrinomonadaceae bacterium | reverse complement strand
AATTCTACAACTCTTTTGTTGGTTTGCTTCTCCATTTTCAACTACTGATTCGCATAATAAATAAATAGGAACAAACAATAATTATGAGTGATATTACTTTAGAACAGGCGAAAATTGTCGTCGAAGCGGCTTTCAATAAGGCTAAAGAAATTGGGGTAAAAATGAATATTTGTGTAGTTGATGCGGGAGCAAATTTAAAGGCTTTTGCCCGAATGGATGATGCGTGGTTGGGAAGCATTGACATTTCACATAAAAAAGCCAAAACTGCACGATTTTTTAATTTCCCAACCGGAGAAATCGGCAAATTATCACAACCGGGTGGACCGCTTTACAATATTGAACATTCCAATGGCGGGCTGATTTCTTTTCCGGGCGGACTTCCGATCAAAAACGCAGATGGAGAAGTTATCGGCGCAATTGGAGTTTCCGGGAGCACAGTTGAAGATGACCATGCCGTTGCTGAAGCAGGTGTAAATTCGATTTTGTAAATGCCTTTATTAGAACAACAAAATTTTCTGGCGCGGATTTTTACGGATGAAAATTTGCGCCGTTCTTTTTGGGAAAAACCGGAAGCTGTTGGAAAAGAAAACGGTTTGACCGACTCCGAAATTGAACAGCTCAAGAAAATCATCCCGGATGATTTGAATTTCTTTGCCGATTCACTTTTTCATAAACGCTTACGCGAAGTTGAAAAACTCCTCCCATTGACCAAAAAAGCTTTAGATAAAAACTTTATTGATTTATTCCGTGAGTTTTCTTCAACTTTTCAACCGATTACAGTAAAAAAACATCTTGAGGACGCAATCGAATTTTGTAAATTCATTCGGGCACAAGATATTGACTCAAATTTCGCAAAAGATACCGCTAATTTTGAACAAAAAAAGCATGAATTTTTCGGTTACGGAAAAATTTATTCATTTGTGTTGTTGCGGCACGATGTTTTTAGTCTCCGCAAAAAATTGGGTTTTGCCGTTTGGTATCGAATTGGAAATCAGACCTATCATTTTATTTTGTAGAAATGTCATTATCAAATATGTTAATCTAGTCCATTAAATTTTTATGGCTTTATTGAAGATTGTTCATTATCCCGAACCTGTTTTATTGCAAGTTGGAAAACCAGTCGAGAATTTCGATGATGATTTGAAAAAATTAGTTGATGATATGTTTGAAACAATGTATCAATCCAAAGGGGTTGGCTTAGCTGCCCCGCAAGTTGCTGTTTCACAAAGACTTTTTGTAATGGATTGTTCGGGTGGTGAGGATGAAGCAGAGAAAATTGCCTTAATTAATCCCGAAATTATTCACGTTGAAGGCGAACAATACGGTGATGAGGGTTGTTTGTCCTTTCCGGGTTTATATCAAAAAGTTCAGCGTAGTTTGCGAACTGTTGTGAGGGCGCAGGATGTTGATGGAAACGAATTTGAACTCGATGTTGAAGATTTAGCGGCGCGTTGTATTTTGCACGAAACCGATCATTGTGACGGGATCGTTTTTCTTGACCGGATGACAACCTTGAAACGCCAATTAGCTAAACAAAAAATTAAAAGATTACAAAAATCAGGTAAATGGGAGTAAAAATATGAAACTTGAAGATACTAAAATAACTGCCGAAGTTAAATCAGTTCGAGAATTAAACCTTTATTTACTTGCAGGGTGGGTTTTGGTCCTAAGCTACGTTAAGCATACTCACGACACTCAAGAGCCACGTTTTGTAATCGGATGGCAAACACCCGAAGAACCCGTGATGCCTGAGTTATTAGACGAATGGGAACTAAAAGAAATGAATAAATATAATAGTTTGTAATGGAATAATTAATCCCACAAAAAAACTACTCATTTTCTGGAAATTGTAATAATTTAAGCCTTTATCAAACATAAGCGGAAAAACTGTTTCAAAAATAGGCGATTGTCGTAACAATTGCATTTTTCTGTCTTTAAAACAAATTCCAAAGGAGAAAGTGAGTTATGTCCCGAATTTATTTAAAGAGTTGTTTGTTAATTTTAGTTTTTACCTTCACAGCTTTTGCTCAATCCACAATTTTCAATATTCCTTCAACCGATGTTGTTGCGCCTAAAACTTTTTACATCGAAGCCGATTTTATCGGGCATTTCGATAAATACGAAAATGGCGGGTTTCAATCATATGGCTACCGAACTGTCTATGGATTAGGAAAAAAAATGGAATCAGGTTTCAATGTTTTTTACACTCGTAATGGTGGAAAAGCACCGATAGAATTTCAACCCAATCTGAAATATAAGGCTTATGAAAATGAAAAACGGGGAATCGGAATTTCCACCGGAACACAACTTTTTGTCCCTCTGAATAAAGCCGCCGGAACCCGAACCTACGGAATGGTTTATGGAAATGCCAGTAAAGTAGTTGAACGCGCCAGAGGAATGCGCTTGACGGGCGGTGGATACCAAATGGTTGGTGTGACCAAAGATTTTGGAACAAAACGCGGCGTAATTGTAGGATATGAACAGCCTCTAAAATGGAAAGTCAGTTTTTTGGCGGATTGGTATAGCGGAAAAAATCGGCTTGGATATTCAACTGCCGGTTTAAATTATGCGATTTCCAAAAGGCAATTTGTTTTGGTTGGTTACAATTGGGGAAATTCCGGACGCGGTAACAATGCTTTTTCCGCCTTTTACGGTTTTACTTACTGATAAAATCTGAAAAAAATTAGCGAATAGGTTAAAATAAAAATTAATTGATCCATAATTTTTATTGAAGGTTGAACTATGCAAACAAAACAGATTTTAGACGAATTTAAGAACGAACCATTTACCGATTATTCAAAACCTGAAAACGCCGAAGCAATGAAAGCCGCGATTGAACAGGTTAGAAGTGAGCTTGGGCGGGAATATCCGATATTAATCAACGGCGAAAAAATTGTTTTAGAAAATAAATTTCAGAGCACAAATCCGGCAAATAAAACAGAAGTTGTCGGCGTTTTTTCCGAAGCGGATGTTGATACTAATTTGGCAAATCGCGCTATCGAGGCAGCAACTGAGGCTTTTAAAACCTGGCGGAAAGTTTCTCCTACCGAACGCGCTGAATATCTTTTCAAAGCTGCTGAAATTATTCGCAGCCGCAAGCATTATTTTTCAGCTTGGATGGTTTTTGAAACTAGTAAAACCTGGGCTGAAGCTGATGGTGATACTGCTGAAGCGATTGACTTTCTTGAGTTTTACGGACGCGAAATGATTCGTTGGGCAGAAGAACAACCCGTAACTCCATCACCTTTACCTGAAAAAAATTCGTTTGAATATATTCCATTGGGAGTTGGGGCGGTCATTCCACCCTGGAATTTTCCGTTGGCAATTATGGCTGGAATGACAACCGCTGCAATTGTTGCAGGAAATACTGTTGTGCTCAAACCTTCGTCTGACTCGCCAACTATTGCTGCTAAATTTATCGAAGTTTTAGAAGAAATCAATCTTCCAAAGGGCGTTGTAAATTTCATTACCGGAAGTGCAGCGACCGGAAACGCAATGGTGACACACCCAAAAACTCGTTTTATTTCATTTACAGGCTCAAAACAAGTCGGGTTGCATATCAATGAACACGCCGCCAAAACCCAGCCCGGACAAATTTGGATAAAACGGGTAGTTGCCGAAATGGGCGGGAAAGATGCGATTATCGTTTGCGATGATGCAGATTTGGATGCCGCGGCAACCGGAATTGTCCAAGCTGCTTTTGGCTATCAAGGGCAAAAATGTTCTGCCTGTTCACGTTTGATCGTTGACGAAAAAGTTCACGATGAATTGATGGAAAAAGTTGTTGCATTGACAAATAAATTGAAAATCGGGCAACCAACTGAAGGGGAAACAAATGTGGCTGCTGTCATCAATCAACGTTCTTTTAATAACACGCTCGGCTATATCCAAAAAGGTGTTGAAGAAGGCGGAAAGATTTTAGCTGGTGGAAAAGGTGACGATTCACAAGGCTTTTTCATTGAACCAACCATTATTGATGATGTCCAAGCAGGTGCAACTATTGAACAAGAAGAAATCTTTGCTCCGGTTTTAGCCGTAATAAAAGCTAAAGGTTATGATGAAGCACTGGAAATTGCCAACGGAACTGAATTTGGTTTAACCGGAGCAGTTTTTTCGGCAAGCGAAGCGAATTTGGAACGTGCAAGACAGGAATTTCACGTTGGTAATTTGTATTTGAACCGCAAATGCACCGGGGCATTGGTCGGCGTTCACCCGTTTGGCGGTTTTAATATGTCAGGAACAGATTCCAAAGCCGGCGGGCGCGAATATCTTTTGCAATTTATGCAGGGAAAATCAATTGCCCAAAAAATCTGAATTTTAAGTTAAGATAATTTTGAAACCAAAAAAGGTTTGTCCGCGAAAAATGCGAGAGGCACCGTTAAAAAATAATTTGATAAAAATGATTTTTTTTCGTGTTTTTGATATATTTCGTGGGCAAATCTTTTTATTCATAAATTATGACATCCGAAAAGTGGCAGGAAATCAGCAAAATTTTCAATACCGCATTGGAAAAAAAGCCAGTGGAGCGATTGGTTTATTTAGATGAGGTTTGCGGGGATGATGCTGAATTTCGACTCGAGATCGAGGAACTCCTTGCTGCAAATGATGAAAAAGATAGTTTTATAGATTCTCCTCAGCTTGGTTTAATGACCTCGCCCAATTCCCTCAACCTTCAACCCAATGAAAAAATCGCCTCATTTCAAATTATAAGAATGATCGGTTCAGGCGGAATGGGTGAAGTTTATCTGGCAAAAGATTTGCGACTCAATCGCAATGTTGCGCTCAAATTTTTATCGCTTGCAGATGAAAATTCCAACAGGCGGTTTCTACGCGAAGCACAGGCCGCCGCTGCTCTTGAACATCCGCATATTTGCACCATTCATGAAATC
>DAORIL010000535.1:0-4892 GCA_035438525.1 Pyrinomonadaceae bacterium | reverse complement strand
AATCCGCCACAATCCGTTGACTTTCATTAAAAATCACTCTTCGCCAGCGAGTCGTTCCATCGTGACGACCTGTTTTGTATTCATAAACAAGCCGTTTACCGTCATTAAAAACAGCCAATATTTCATCGTGTTGAGTTGTAGTTTCGCCATCAGGCTTATAGCCTTGTGTATCTGCCGAGCGATGTTCAACACCTTTGGCTTTAACCAAAATTGAACTGATTGATTTGAGATTTTCTTCACCGCCGAGAGCTTGCAAAGCGGAATTTACAACGCGCAGAGCATCGGCATTTTGCGCCTTTGCCATCGAAAAAAAAGCTATTATGATTCCGCAAATGATTAGAATTTTTCTCATTCGATTTAGTTTTTAACCGCGAAATACACTAAAAACGGAAAATCTAGTTTATTGTTTTTTCCGCGTGTTCCGCGTATTTCGCGGGCAAATCTCCTACTTCAACAAAGACTCCAGCGATTTACTGACATTTTCGTGTAAATCTTTCGGCGCACCGTAAAAGGCAGAATCAAATTTGCCCTGTTGGTCAAAAATCAGCATTGTCGGAACGCTGTTGATAACGCCGAAAGGTGCGATCTGAGTTTCCGAAGCCGAAACGAAATTCATTGAAGGATTTAAAGGCTGAGTCAATTTCTTGATGTCCTCAACTTCCGAATCCAGAGCCAATGCCAAAACCACGACTTTTTCGCCGTGTATTTTTTTCAAATCGCTTAAAAATTTCAAAGTCGGACGGCAGTTTCCGCACCATGTAGCCCAAAAATCCACGACTACGACTTTTCCTGCCAAATTCGTTGAATTGATCGCTTTTCCGTTAATATCGGTTAGTGTAAAGTTCGGAAGCTCAGCAACTTCTTTAGCATTTGTGTCAAATTTCGGTTGTAAATTTAGTGCTTCGGCGCGTTTGCCTTCGAGCATTAAATTGACCATTTGAGAAAGGTCTGTCTTAAATCTCGCCTGATTTGCTTTGTCGCGCCATGGTGCGTATTTGCCTTCTTTTGCGCCCCAACCACCGAATTCTTCGGGACGGGCGAACAGGGCGTCTCCGACAAAAACGACCGGATATTTTCGGATTCCGAGTTGTTTTGCCAGGGCAGAAGTTCCCCAATCTTCGCTGACGAATTTCACCTTTCCCTCAAACCCCTGAACTACGTCTTTAATCAGCAAACTTGCCGGATCGGAAAGACTTCAGGTATAAGCCCAACGAACCAAAGTTACCGATAATCTTTTATCCGTTTTTTGGGCAAAAACGCTTGAAATAATTAAAAATGCCGTCAAAATTGCGATAATTATTTTCTTCATTATTTGCTTCCTTTGTTTAAAAATTTGTTTTCATATTTCGGCAAAACCGTATCTAAAATGACTTTTGCCCGTTTCAAATCCGTTTCGCTAACGCCTTCGTTTGCCAAAATTCCCTGTGCAATTTCCAAATAGGTAATTCCGATGCTTTGGTCAAAATTACTTTTGTTTAACGCTGCTAATTTTTCGGCTAATTTCGCCTTCATTGCAGGAATTTCATTTGAATTAACCTGTGGATTTTTTAGTAATCCAAAGGCTGAAACCACATCAAGATATTTAAGCGTTGCGCCTTCAAACCAACTTCTTTCGTTGAGTTCCTGCGCGAGTTTGAGTGCGGCGTTAATGGCGTTGTAACGGGTTTGCTCTTCGGGCGTAGAAGTGCGATAGGCTTCGATAATTTCGCGTTCCAACTGCGCTAATTCTTTTTCCAGCGAATCAAATTTCAGATTTATTTTTTTGATGGAAAACCGCAGATTTTGCGTCCAAAGCGCAAGATCAATATTTGCCTGAGCGTTGCCCATATAATAAAGCCCCTGATTCGGATTTGTGTTTTTACCGTATAAAATGCTGCTCTGGTAAAGAGGCTTACTGCGATAACGCGAGGCTTGGATTATCGCTCGCACAATTGCCGGAAGTTTGTTGATGCCAACGAGCGAAAACTTTTTGTCCTTAACGGCTAATCTTCGCCAACTTTTTTCCATTCAACTTCCAGCAAAGGCAATTTATCCTGGACAATTAAAGATCGCTTTTCGTTATAACTGAAACTTTCCAGTCCAAGCCATAGATTTTGCAATTTATAAAGCGAGGAGAATAAACGATTTCCCGCTAAATCACTTTCTAAATCTTTAATTTGAGCATCAAAACCTGCATTGTTTTCACTTGGGCTAAGAGAGTTTCGCAACTGCTTAAGCTTTTCAAGCTCCAGCGAAACTGTTTGCGTCTGCGGCAAAATCTGAGCCGAAAAAGACAAAATAATTGCAAAACTTGCGATTAACAATTTACAGCGGTTCATTACCAATTCCTCGTTATTCTGATTTGCCAAAAGAATATCATTTTTGTTTCTTGATGTCAGTAAATAGTTGATTCTGCATAAGATAGTGAATGTAATCTAATATTTTGGACACCTCAATATTTTCATTTATTTACTGTTTGAGTTTTCGCTATTGTCGCAATTAACCAATCAACCATCGATTCGTAATAATTCAGATCAACTCTCGGAAAATCCGAATTTTTCTTTGCATTGACCAACACAACACCGTGATCAACATTCGGAAAAATCTTGACCGTCACATCTTTGTTTCCGTTTTTGCTCAGAGTGTCTTCGATAATTTTTCTACTTTCGACGACCGGAACAACCGTGTCTTTATCGCCCCAAACCAGAAAAACCGGAACTTTTACTTTTTCCCACATCGGCACCGGCTGAAAGAAAAGCAATTCCAAAGCACCGCGCGAAGGTTTATCTTCGTCAAGATTCGGCGGCAGAGCAGCAGCATCCAGCCAAGGCTCTTTCGCATATTTTTCGAGTTCGGCAGAAACTTTTTTGCGCTCGGCGGCAGCATTCGGATCGTTGTTCAAAAGCATTTTGCCTGTTGCATAAAGTTTTTCGCGCAAGTCGGTGGCAATTTTGACCGCATCTTCGGAAAAACCTTCTTCGCGCATCACATTGGCACGATGGAAAATGCTTTGTTTATCGGGGCTGATGCCCGAAGCCGCACTGGTGATGACAAATGAAACATCGTTTGATTTGGTCGCAGTCAAAGGCGCAATCCAACCGCCCTGGCTATGTCCGGCAACCGTAATTTTCTTGAGGTCAATATCCGTGCGAGTTTTCAAAAAGTTGATTCCCGCGAGTGCGTCATCAGCTAAATCCTCCATACTTGAAGTTTGCCAACTGCCCGTAGATTTGCCGGTTCCGCGCTTGTCATAAATCAGAGCCGCAAAACCCCGGCGGACAAAATGCAAAGCCCACGATTTATTC
Source organism: Pyrinomonadaceae bacterium (assembly GCA_035438525.1). GTDB lineage: Bacteria > Acidobacteriota > Blastocatellia > Pyrinomonadales > Pyrinomonadaceae > JAIBCC01. Next base: position 1,608 of record DAORIL010000535.1, on the reverse strand, counting down.
GGAAGGCGGGTTTCGGCTCCGCCTCCGTGAGTGAAAACGACAACCGGAGCAGGAGTTTGCCTGTTCGGTAAAAGCAACGTGCCGGAAAGGGTGACATCGCCGTTTTTGAAAGTAACTTCTTCTTCCTTGTAAGAAGGTTTTGGGATCGGAAACCGCAGAAAATCAAAAGCCGCTTTGATTCCAACGCCGCTCCAATTTCCCTTGAATGAATCGCCTTCAACCTTTCCCTCGAAAACAATCGGATTTGCGTTCGGTTGCCCTCTTTCCAGACGAAAATTTTCGCCGTTTTGATTAACGGTAAATTCCCGTCCGTAACCGTCTGCATCGAGAATATCAGCAGTAGCTTTATAATTTTCGCCCTCTTTTTTGACCGTAAAATTGACGCGCCAAAATTTATCGGCAATCGTTACCGCGCCTTGCCAAAAGCCTTCCAGATTATTGTTTTTGGTTTCATCTTCTTTCAGTGAGTTGTGCAGTTTCGGGGCGGCTTCATCAAGCCATTTGTTCATTTCGGCTTGCGTGTAATATTTCCCTTTGAGCATTACGCCCGCACGATTTTCAGTGGCGGAAATGTTTTCAAGCGGATTAGCATTTAACAAAACCAGATCGGCGCGTTTTCCTTTTTCAATCGTTCCAACTTTGTCGAGCGTTCCTAAATATTCAGACGGATTTTTGGTTGCAGCTTCCAAAACGGCATAAGTTGAAAGCCCCGCCGCATTCAACGCTTTCATTTCCCGATGTTCCGTAAATCCATAAAGAAAGAGAAATTCGGGAGTGTCCGAGCCAGTCATAATTTTTCCACCCGCATCGTAGATCGCCTTGATCATTTTGTTTTTGATCTCTACCCAACGAGCGCGTTTTTCCCACGAAACCTGATTGAGCGGCGTTCGCTTCATGTAGTTGATGTAAAAATCCTGATTCTTTTTCGGGTAAAATTTGAAATCGGGCTGAGCGCGAATTGCTTCTTCGCTTCTAAACAGACCGAAAGTGTTTTTCATAAAACTCTGCGTCGGATCAACGAACGGATTCGCTTCAACGGTGCGTTTGGCAATAATGGGAATCTTATTTTCGTCAACGTAATCAAGGCTTTCCCAGTTCTTCGGCTGGTAAATATAAATGTCTGAAATCGAACCTTTCATCGGCGCATCATCGCGTAAAAGTGCTTCGAGATAGCCGTCGAGATGCTCAATTTGCTGTTTGGCTTTTAAGGCTCGTTCCAAGCCGACAAAACGCGAATCGGCGTGACCAACAACGCGAATATTTTGCTTTGCTGCTTCGTCAACTGCGGCTTCGTAAACTTCGGGTTTAATGTAAGTCGTAACTTTGATGAAATCGTAACCCGCCGCTTTTGATTTGCGAACGGCTTCGCGGGCTTCATCGGGCGTGTTGACGACAAAATCATTCCCCTGTTCGCGTCCCGTTAAATGCGGACTCGCGGCATAAATTGTCGGTGCAATAATTTCACCTTTAGCAGATTTTTCGCGTAAAACAAGTTGTTCGGGAGTTCCGATCATAAAACGAACCGTCGTCACACCATTAGCAACCATTATTTTCAACTCGTCTTCGGCAATATTTTTCGGATATTCGGCATCGTCAGAGAGCATATGG
>DAORIL010000534.1:0-4901 GCA_035438525.1 Pyrinomonadaceae bacterium | reverse complement strand
AGTAATTGAGGAAAAAGTAATTGAAATTTTCCCCGAAAAAAACGAAATAATTGAGGTTAATCCGCCAAAACAAATTATTGACGGATCCTATCAAAATCGGCAAATAAGCCGGACCTTGATTGGGTTAGCAGTTTTATTCATCATTGTTTTCCTCCTGGGTGTTTATTGGTTTTGGCTGCGAAAATCACCGATTATTTTTCAGCCCGCAGCCGTCAAACGGCTGACTACCAGCGGACGCGCCAATTTTCCGAAGATTTCCCCGGATGGACGCTATGTATTGTATATTCAACGGGACGGCAATGAAAAAAGCATCTGGATTCGCCAAATAGCAACGGGCAGCGACATTCGTATTACACCTCCCGCACCGACCGAAGACATTTATAGTAGTGTGATTTTTTCGCGTGAAGGAGATTATGTTTACTATTCACTGCGGCGCAAAGGCGAAAAGCAAAGCACTTTTTATCAAGTCCCGACGCTTGGCGGAACACCAAAAAAGATACTGGAAAACCTGATCGGTGCAGTAAGTTTTTCACCTGACGGTAAACGATTTGCTTTTTTCCGTCCATTACCCGAAAGAGGCGATTACATACTTTTCACCGCCAACGCCGATGGAACAGATGAACAGCAGATTGCGGAACGAAAACGCCCGAATCATTTTAACGGCTCTCTCGCGTGGTCACCTGACGGCAAGACGATTTTGTGTCCGGCGTTTGAAACAGAAGGTGGTTTTCACTACGAATTTATTGCTGTAAATACAGCTAACGGCGAAATGAAAACGATTCGCTCACATAATTGGCAATCTGCCGAATCCATTGTTTGGTTGCCGGACGGCAATAGTTTTTTGCTTCTTGGACAAAGCGAAAACTCTGCAGCAAATCAAATTTGGCAAGTTTCTTATCCAGACGGAGAAACCCGGCAAATCACCAATGATACCAATCATTACGGCAGTTTGGGATTGACAGCGGACGGCCGTTTTTTAGTAGCCAGCAAACTTGACGAAGAAGCACATATCTGGCTGCTGAAATTGAAACAGGAAAACGAAGCCCAACCGATAACCATCGGCGACAATAATTATGATGGATTAGATGGAATTGGTTGGACACCGGATGGACAAATCGTTTATCACTCCAAAGCAAGCGGTGCAGATGCGATCTGGACAATGAACGCGGATGGTAAAAATACCCGCAAAATCACCGATGGCGGTGAACTGGCGGTTTCGCCTGACGGTCGTTTTGTTGTTTTTCAAAGCAGAGAAAACGATAGTTTCGGACTTTGGCGCACCGATACCAAAGACGGCAGTTCAAAGCGTTTAACTACTGGTGTTGATTTTACACCGGATTTTTCACCCGATGGTAAATGGATTTATTTTTCCCGTTTTCAGGATCAAACGAATTTATGGCGGGTTCCATTTGAAGGCGGAGAGGCTCAGTTGGTAACCAATGAATTTCGCACCACCAGCTCACCGGCAGTCTCTCCGGACGGCAAAACTTTAGCTTTAGCTTACGGCAGAATAATTAAGAAAGAAGATTCACCAAGCGGTTTGGCTTTGATAAGTCTCGAAAACAATCAAATTCTCAAAACCTTTGATGTGCCGGAATTCAGATTTGGCAGTTTTTATGAACAACCAACTTTGCAATGGACACCAGATGGCAAGGCAGTAAACTTCATCATTTTACAAGACGGAGTTTCAAATATCTGGCAACAACCATTGACGGGCGGCAATCGTGTCCAGGTCACACACTTCAAAGACGGACGCATTTTTAATTTTGCTTTCTCTCCGGATGGTCAGCAAATTGCCCTTTCACGCGGCACTGTCACAAGTGATGTGGTGCTGATCGAAAACCTTAGATAAAAAGCCAAACATGTAAAAATGTTTGGCTTTTTACTAATCCATTCATTTAAAAAAGATTTTAACTGTATTTGGCGTTTGACCAAGTATCAAAATATTCGTCGATATCTATCCAGCCATACATTTCCGAAAAAGGAGGGGCGTGCCAACCGTTTCTGGAGATTGATTGAAACTGTCCGATGGATCCGCCGCCGGCTTCAACGGTAATCCACTGATTGCCAACCGAATTTAAGACTACGCCGACATGTTTGACAGCCAGCGGTTTCCCTAAAGCAAAAATGTCACCCAATCTTGGCTGTCTATCTTGTTCCGGGTATCGGTGCCACCCTTTTTTGTTGAGTGCTAAATCAAAAGTTTGAAAAACCGGCGGTGAACCCGTCTTTGGCATCAATCCGCCATTTTGCCGGATTCGAGTTACCAAAATAGCAACGAATCCGGTGCAGGTTGAAAACGAACCCTTTGATTCCCAAATCTTCATTAAGCTTTTTTGAGTGGTCCCTGTCCAAAGTTCAAATTTTTGTCTATCCGCAGCAATCGGTGAATCAGACCGATAAACTTTATCATCAACCGGAAATTCCTGACTCAGGTAATCGTAAATCCAACGCCGAAGTGGTGAATTATAAGGATTATCGGCATAAGTTGGTCCATCATATTCCGCCATAATTTTTTCCTTCCTTTATATAAACTGAATAACTTAATTTCTTTTTATAGGCAAGTAAATTTTAAATTTTTGGCAAAAACTAACTTTTATTTTTTGCAGTAAAATAAACTTGACAATAAGACACTCACATATTATTCTAACACTACGTTCAAGTTGCCGAAATTTTGTTGAGGCGATGAGCGAAGGCAATAAATAATTTGGAGATAATAAACAGATGGGTAAGATTATTGGGATAGATTTAGGAACAACGAACTCGGTGGTCGCGGTAATGGAAGGCGGCGAACCTGTTGTTATTACAAATGAAGAGGGCGGACGCACAACTCCTTCGGTTATCGCATTTACAAAGGACGGCAACCGTTTAGTCGGACAAGTTGCAAAGCGTCAGGCTGTCACCAACCCTGAAAACACAATTTATTCGGTCAAGCGTTTTATGGGGCGACGCTACGAAGAAGTAACAGGCGAAATCAAACAAGTTCCATATAAAGTTGAAAAAGCCGGAAACGGCGACGTTCGGATCAATGCCGAAGGCAAACAATATTCACCGCCGGAAATTTCGGCCATGACTTTGCAAAAATTGAAAAAGGCTGCCGAAGATTATCTCGGTTCAAGTGTTACACAAGCTGTGATTACCGTTCCTGCTTACTTTAATGACGCACAACGTCAAGCAACCAAAGATGCAGGTAAAATCGCAGGTTTGGAAGTTTTGCGGATCGTTAATGAACCGACAGCCGCTGCACTGGCTTATGGTTTGGACAAAAAGAAAGAAGAAACCATCGCAGTTTTTGACTTCGGCGGCGGAACATTCGACATTTCAGTTCTCGAAGTCGGCGAAGGCGTAGTTGAAGTAAAATCAACCAACGGTGATACGCATTTAGGCGGAGACGATGTTGACGAAACCTTGATCAAATGGATCATTGATGAATTCAAAAAAGATCAGGGCATTGACCTTTCACAAGACAAAATGGCTCTGCAACGGCTTAAAGAATCAGCTGAAAAAGCCAAAATCGAACTTTCGAGCGCAATGGAAACCGAAATCAACTTGCCGTTTATCACGGCTGATGCTTCAGGACCAAAACATTTGGTGATGAAATTAACCCGCGCCAAATTTGAAGGTTTGATCGAAAAAGTTTTGAAAAAATTGATGCCGCCCGTTGAGCAAGCAATTAAAGATGCGGGCTTAGAGGCAAAAAATATTGACGAAATCGTTTTGGTCGGCGGTTCAACCCGGATTCCGAAAGTCCAGGAAATGGTTAAAAATTTCTTTGGCAAAGAACCGAACAAAACCGTTAATCCTGACGAAGTTGTAGCACTCGGCGCAGCGGTTCAAGCCGGAGTTCTCGGCGGAGAAAAAACTGACATCTTATTGTTAGACGTTACTCCTTTGAGCCTCGGAATTGAAACTCTCGGTGGAGTTGCAACTCCGATGATTGCCAGAAACACAACAATTCCAACGCGCAAATCTGAAATCTTTTCAACTGCTTCTGACAACCAGACTTCGGTTGAAGTTCACGTTCTCCAAGGCGAACGTCCGATGGCTTCGGATAACAAAACTCTGGGTAAATTCCACCTCGTTGGCATTCCACCCGCACCGCGCGGAGTTCCGCAAGTCGAAGTGACTTTTGACATTGACGCTAACGGTATTGTTAATGTTTCAGCCAAAGACGTGGGAACAGGTCGTGAACAAAAAATCACAATCACCAGCTCATCAGGTTTGTCGAAAGACGAAATTGACAAAATGATGAAAGATGCCGAATCACACGCAGGTGAAGATTCAAAACGCAAAGAAGTTATCGAAGCCAGAAACAAACTTGATGGTTTAGTTTATAGCGTTGAAAAAACTTTTAGCGAAAATAAAGACAAACTTGGTGATGGCGACAAAGCAGAACTCGAAGAAGCAATTGCGGAATCGAAAACTGCTCTCAACGGCGAAGACGCAGATGCAATGAATAATGCTTTCAATCGTTTGCAAACTGCTTCGCATAAACTTGCAGAAGTTCTTTATTCGCAACAGGCATCTACGCCAACCGAAGAACAAGCATCTTCGGCAAGCGCAGGCGGAGACGGTGAATCAACTTCAACCGGTTCGGACGACAATGTCATTGACGCGGAATATGTTGATGTTGACGAAGACAAGAAGTAACCCTTCGTTAATTTGAAAAATTCAGCCGTCCGTTTGTAAATTGTTGCAGGGGACGGCTGTTTTTGCGATACTTCAAAAGTTTAATTTTTAGTTATGAAAGTTGAGGAAGTTGTGAAAGTTTAGGAAGAAAGCCCCCTAACCAAGGTCTTCTCCTTCCCAAACTTCCTCAACGACCAAAACTTGCTCAACTTAGTTTGATGGCAAAAAAAGATTATTACGAAATTTTAGGCGTTAAAAAAGACGCAAACGCG
>DAORIL010000533.1:0-4925 GCA_035438525.1 Pyrinomonadaceae bacterium | reverse complement strand
ACAACGGGAGTTGTCAAGGCAATCAGAGTGACGACTTTTTCGCCGGAATTTACGGAAAGATTACATCGGGCTATTCGCGGTCAAGCAGCGGGCAAAGAATTTTCAAGAGAAGAGTTTACGAATCGCAGTTTGAAAATCTATGAAAAATATTCTCCCGCCGAATTAGCTGCTAAAGCCTTTGGGAAAACAAAAGGCGGCGATTAAAGAAACTGAAGATGCCGTAAAATTTTTAACGATTGAATATTCAGATTAACGATAAACGAAAAAAAAAGTAGCGAATAAAACAGGAAAAATATGAAACCTCTCCAACACGCCCAAATCAGTGCCAAAACTTACGGCGGAGTCTGGACGGATTACATCGAAATTCATAATTTTCTCGATTCGAGTAAATCATCTTGCGCCCATTTCAAACATCGCTTTTTACTGCACCACATCGAAGGAATTGATTTAGCAGTTCGTTTATTTGGAGAGAAGCTAACCAATAACAACGGACAGACAAATTCGATTCGCCAAATTTTGACCGATCATTTAATCGAAGATGTCGGTAGCATTGTTACCATCGAAGATTGGGCAAATTGTTTAATGCCGAAAAAAAATGTGCCATTTTATCAATTTTTAGATAGAAAACGTAAGCAGATTTTAGCGGACGAAATCAAAGGCGAAACAGAATTGCTCGATGCTTTTAATCTTTCAATCGAAGATATTTCCGCCATCAAAGCATTTCTCGCCTTTCCGCTTAAACAATCAACACATCCCGCTGCTCTGTTTTTTTCGCATAATTCATTCGCCATTTTTTTAGCCGAAAAACTGCTCGGCGTTGCCTTGACCAAAAAATCAAACTGCACCGACCGGGTAAATTCAAAAAAACATCTTATCTCCACTCGTGAAGTTTTTGAGCGGGTGATTTTTGGGCGAATGAAAGTAATTTATTCTCCGGCGGAAATTATCGCTCGAACGGCTGAAGATGATTGGATGCGCGGAAAATATGTAAAAAAGCGGTTAGCGGTTAGTGCAGAAATAGGAGAAAAGATGTTTCGATTTTTAACCAAAGCAGAAGAAACCAATTTCAGACGTTGGGCGCGTGATAATTACACACCGTTTACTGAAATCAGCGAGTTGTGGCATCCGGTTGTTCAGGATGAGTGCCGCAAGATGTGTGAAGAAAAACAAATTCATTTCCGCCCGGAAATTAGCGGAAAAGGTGAAGAAAAAACCAATAATTAAAGATGATAAATACAATTTCCTGCACGCCTGACGAAGCAAAAAATTTAATCAAAGAGCTTCGCAGCCTACAAATCAGTTTTATGCTCTGGGGCGCAACCGGAGTCGGGAAATCCGAATCCGTCCGCCAACTTGCGAGTGAACTAAACGCCGAATTACGCGACATCAGGCTCTGTCAGAAAATGCCGACCGACATCGGCGGACTGCCCGCGCTCGACCACGAAACCAGGCAGACGGTTTTTTATCCGCCCGCGTTTCTTGCACCGTCAGTTGATAAAAAGCCCGTAATTTTGTTTTTTGACGAAATTTCGCTTGCGCCGGACGATACGAAAGGAGCAGTTTTGGGAATTTTGGAAGAACGTCGCCAAGGTGAAATAGAAATTCCCGACGATTGGATTATTGTCGCGGCGGGGAACCGCCCGGAAGATATGGCAAATGCCCGTGGTTTGGGTGCGGCGGCAAATCGGCGAATGCTTCATATCGTCATCGAGCCGCAGTTTGAAGCAACCGTTCAATATTTCATCAAAATCGGTGTTATTCCCGAAGTTCTCGCCTTTCTCAAAGTTTTTCCGCAACATCTTTCGGGCGAAGAATCGGCACGGACACAGAAACACGAGCTTTATCCGCGTCCGGCTTCGTGGAAAAAGGTTTCGGATGTTTATAAAGTTTTGAGACGTGCCGATAAAAACTTGCGGCAGATTGCCGTTGCCGGAATTATTGGTGATGCAGTAGCGGCAGAATTTATGATGTTGGCGGAAGAAATCAAGAATATGAAATCGGTGGATGAACTGCTCGAAATCCAGCGCACATCGCCCGACAAAATCGGAAACCATCTGCCCGCGACGCTCAACGGTATTTACGCACTTTCGTTCGCCATTGTAACCAGAGCGACGGCGGAAATTGCTGAAGAATTGCTTGAACTCATCAACTGTTTTGATGAGCAGACGAGCGAACAATTCGCACTCTTGCCGATGCGCGATTTGCAAACAATGGCGGGAAGTCTGCTGCTTGATAAAATCTGGAAGGAAGGCTGGAAAGTCGAAAATTCCAAAGCATTTTGGCGATATAACGAGAAGCGTGAGGCGGCAAATATTCAAACGGGATCTGCCAAACAATTAGCTCAAACCGTTTAATTACAAAAATTACACCCACAACCGATTTGAAGAATTATGCAGACCCGATTAGCTAAACCCGATTCACGCCGGATGCGCCCCGATTTGGAGTCGGCGATTGAATATTTGCCGGGATTGGCGAGCCTCGCGTTGTGGTGCAATTTTGCCGACACGGAAGAAGAAACGATTGCCTTTACCGATGGAAAGACGATTTATGCCGGAGCAGGTTATGAAAAGTTTTCTGAAAAGGAACGCCGATTTATTTGCCTGCACGAAATTCTGCATATTGCGCTTTGTCATCCGACTCGTTTTTTGTCTTTAGAAAAGCAGGATGTCGGCTTCAACCCGCAACTCCTTAATATCGCCGCCGATGCCATTATTAACAAAGCCCTCGAAAATCTGACCGGACTTAAAGCACCGAAAGATGCGTGGACTTTGGAAAATATCTGGTGGTGTCTTGAAAAAAGCGAAGATTCGGCAAATTCGGCTGGTTCGGCGCAAATTAACCAAGCGACTTCGCCTTATTCATTCGGAATTTCATCACAGACTCGAAAGATCGCCAATTTGACCAAATCGGAATTTATACTTGCCGGTCGCTGGTCGTGTGAGGAACTTTATTATTTTCTGAAAGGACAAACTCAAAAATTAACAGGTTTTTTTGACGTTCTGACCGCTCTTTATCAGCAGGATTTACTCGGCGGAGATTTGTTGCCTTTGCGCGAATTGACCGGGCGGGAGAATATCCCGGAAGTAAATTCCGATCTCAAAAGAAGTTGGCAACAGCGTTTGTCGCTTCTGAAAGGCACAATGCCGGAATTGTTTCAAAGACTGGCTGGGGAACTGCCGAACACCGAAACTCCCTGGGAACAAGTTTTACGTTCAATGCTTCAGTCGGTTTTTCAGGAAAAAGCACAGCCGAATTACTCGCGTCCAAGCAGACGTTGGCTTTCTCTCGAAAGAGATTATCGCGCTTATTCAGGCATGAATTTGCCGTTTTCGCCCGAAATTATCAAAAAACGCGGAAACCGTTTGGCGATTGCCCTTGATACTTCGGGTTCGATAGATGAAAACTTGCTTGGCAGATTTTTAGCCGAAATTGCCGCGCTTTGTGCCTACAATCAGCGCAACCTCATTTTGATTATCGGCGACGCAGAAGTTCATCAAATCACCGAAATTGATTGGCGCGAAGTTGGCGCGGAACTAGCCAAACTCAAATACACCGGCGGCGGCGGAACTGATTTTCGTCCGCTTATTAAAGCGGCGGCTGAACACAATCCCGATGCTTTGATTTATCTCACCGACCTTTACGGCGAGATGGGCGAGAAGCCGGATTTTCCGATTATTTGGGCAACTCACGGCATTGCCGGCGAAGTAGGCTGGGGCGAACAAATCAAATTGAAATAAGAGAATTGAGATGAGATTGTCCGATTTGCGCGAAAAGTATTGTAACTCGCCGAAACGCCCGAAAAGGTTAAGATTTTTTGATGAACTAAGCGCGGAAGCTCAAGAATATGCAATTTTCAGCGAACGTGAGAACGGTGAGCGATTCGATTGGGACGATGCCCAATTTTTGACCGAAGATTTCAAAATGCAGCTTGCCGAATACGGATTTGAAGGCTTGGAAGTTTATTGGAGTCTGGGATATTGCCAGGGCGACGGGGTAGCCTTTTATGGAAATGTTGATAATGAAAATCTGAAAGACAAAGACCGGCAAGCGGAAAAGCTAATCAATCGGCTCGAAGCGGCGGGCGATGAAATCTCCATCGAGATTACGGGCAAACACGGTCATTATCATCATTGGAATTCGATGTCGGTCGAGATTGATTACGAGAGTGAAACGGACGAGGAAGATTTGCCGTCGCGCTTAAAAATCGCTCATCCTGTTTGGCGCGAAAGCCTTGACGGATACTTGGACGAAAAAGTTAAAGAAATCAGTCGTGAACTCGAAAAGTGTGGCTACGCCGAAATTGAATATCGCCACAGCGACGAAATCATTCGGCAAGAGTTAATCGAACGCGGAAATTTGTATGAAAAAGACGGCATCTTGGCGATGTCCGAATCCGAGGTTGCCGGATGGAAAAAACAAAACCTTCAGTTTTAAGTTTGTATGTTTGATGTAAATTCTGTGCCGATTACAGTTGAATTGAAAGTTGGTGAAACGAGTTACCACAGCAGTTCTGAACCTTCCTTGATAAAATTAACGGGCGGTTTTTCAACCCTCGAAACCCGCTATAAATTGGAGATTAGCAGCAACGGGACGGGAACTATTATTTATTCTGATGATGATTGCGAATCCGAAGAATTTGTTCACGAAACCGATCTCAAAAGTTTAGTTAATGAAATTGAAGAAGCCGTCAACACTGAGGTTATTGAGCGAAGTGTGTCCGGCAAAATTGAGAATTCGGAAATCGAAAATATCAGAAAGGAAATAACTGCCGAAAAACTCGAAGATTTTTTTTGGAACGAAATAAACCAAACTCTCGAAGATCCGTTTTTCCGCTCCTTTGACGATGAAAGCGAATGGGGTGCGGAGTTTTACTGCGAAAACGGCGATACGAACGAGTTTGAGGAATTTCTTGAGTTATGCGTGTT
>DAORIL010000532.1:0-4945 GCA_035438525.1 Pyrinomonadaceae bacterium | reverse complement strand
GGTTGAGCCGAATCAAATAATTCCGGTGGAGTTTTTCGGAGCCGTGGCTGAAATTCTAGCCTTTGTTTTTCGCCAAAAAGAAAATAAACAGCAGTAACTTTAAAATTTATAAAAAGTTCAATTAAAAAAACTTGCTTTTGAGTTCAAAAATTTAAATAAAATACCCAATGGAAAATTTGGAAAATCAAACTGAGGGCTCTTACCTTGGAGTTGTTGAGCAAAATGGTGAAGTGTTCTGGCGATTGGAATTTGTCAATCCCATTTCTGTTAAATTACCGTTTGAAGAGCAGGTTAAATTGCTATATCAAAGTAGTTTTATTGCTTACTGTAACGATTTGGCAGCAAGGAAATGCGGATTTTCCTCCAAAGAAGAATTGATTGGAAAAAGGGTTTCAGAGTTGCCATTTTTTTCCAAACTTTTCAATGAACAGATCTGTCGGATATTTATTGAATCCGATTATAAATTAAATAATATCGAGTTTTGTGACAAAGCCGCCAATGGCGAAGCCGAGTTTTTTCTCAATAATTTGTTTGGGTGTTTAGAAAATGACAATCTCAACTGTCTTTGGGTAACTTTGAGGGATATAACCGAAGTCAAATGGAGCTGGCAATCTCAAAAAATAGATGCTCTTGGAAGATTAGCCGGAGGAATTGCCCATGATTTCAACAATTTTCTCGCGGTTATAATGTTGCATACTGATATGCTCAATTTACAATTACCCACCGACAGTCCGGTTCAATCCCGAATTAGTGAAATTAAAGCAGTAACGGATGATGCCGCGGGGATGATTCGTCAATTGCTGGCTGTTAGCCGCCGGCAGTCTTTGCATTCCGAACCGGTTGTCCTGAATCAGGCAGTTAACGAATTTTCAGGAATTTTGCCTTCAATAATCGGCGAAGATATTCGAGTGGAATTTGACCTTCAACCAGATTTAGGGGTTTGTTTTGTAGATAAAAGTCAGATCATTCAAACTTTGATAAATCTTGCTACAAATGCCAAAAAGGCAATGACAAATGGCGGAACCATCAGGATATCTACAGCAAATATCGTGCTCGAAAAAGAGTTTTCGAAACATAAATCTCAACCAAGCGGGTCCTACGTTCAAATTACATTCGCCGATAACGGAGGCGGGATTGAAGAAAAAACGATGGAATTTATTTTTGACCCGTTTTTTACTACTAAAGGAACCGGAAAAGGGGTGGGATTGGGATTGGCTGCCATTTATGGCTTTATCAAACAATCAAATGGTTTTATTTGGGTTGAAAGCCAAGTAAATACTGGAACAACTTTTAAAATTGAATTTCCCCGGATCGATCAGGCTGAACCCATAAAAAAAAATAAGGAAGATTTTTCGATGCCAGTTGGGGATGAGACTATTTTGCTGGTTGATGATGACAAATTGGTTTGCAATTTTATTGCTGAAATCTTGAAAATGCTTGGTTATCAAGTATTTGAAATGAATGACGGGGCGGCTGCTCTGGAATTTGCAAAATCGTTTAATGCCCCTATTCATCTTCTTCTGACTGATTTTCAAATGGAACCGATGAATGGCAGGGAGGTCAGCGAAAAAATCACACTCCTCCATCCGGAAACGAAAGTTCTCTTTATGTCCGGTGATCTGGTAGATGAGGATTCCGTTCACGTTCATTTTTTAGGAAAACCGTTTTCGCAATCGGAACTTGCATTAAAGGTGAACGAGGTTTTGAATCTAGAGAAATAGCCAGGCTTTTTAAAAAATAAATTTATTCGGAATCAGTTATTGCACAACCAAAAACGGGATTTTCCGAAACTGTAATCTGATTAGTTTGTAAAAATGTCTCAATACTTTTTTCTCCCGGGTTATTGCCTTCATGTCCGCGTCCATTTGTAATTCCGCCGCTAAAGATCAGATTTCCTTCTTTATCGTAGAGCAGAGTTTGCCCGGAAGTTATTGCACCAAAACGCTTTATTTCATTTTCATCAGCTACGGATATTGTTACTCCAGGAATTGTAGAAGCTTGTCTCCAAATATTGGTTTTAACCCATTCATCGGGTTCAGACGCTGGTTTGTAGAAAATTATGTGTATTTCGATGGAATTTTCGTGGCTGTTAAGCAATCGGACAAGTTCTGCCAAGGTTGCCCGACTGCAAGGACATTGCGGATGAAAAAAGATCAACAAAAGGGGAAGGTCTTTGTTCGTCGTCACTTGAAATTCTGAAATCAACTTGGGAGGGGGAATGGCAGAACGACCTGCCCGCCAGGTATAATCGGACATCTCGAAAATTCCCAACCCGACCGTTATCGCCCAGACGAAAATTATCGCTCCCAGAATTATTTTCTTAAATTTCATTCTTATTCTTTGTTAACGCAATTTTTAGATGGAATAAGAAAGCTCCATCAAAGAATCATTTTCGACCACCGAGCTTACTAAAAATTTATTGTCGATCAAGCCTTCTTCCACAAAATTCTTAAGCCGCATAATCATGGTTAAGGAAATTTCCTGACCGGGCGAAAGTAATAATGAACCGCGTTTAGAAACAAGGGAATTCTCTAATATCATGCCGGGTTTTAAATTAGAAATGTCCAATTCGATGGACTTATATTCTTCTACCTGTCCCTCAATCAAGTCTTTGAGACAGTTCAAAATCAAAGGATTATACCAGCCGATTCTCTCAACAAGTTTTCGGAAAGCGCTTTGCAGTGTATAGCCCGAAACACGGAGTTTATCGAAATCCAGCACCACCTTAAGAATTTGTTCACCAACTCGAATTTTATCCGTTTGATTAGACTGTTCCGGCAGACCGCTTTCGTCGATAAAACGTTTGTTTTGATTGGCAATGATTTCCGCTACTTTCTCCATTCGCGGAATTTGCCCGATCAGATCGCAACCGATTTTCGGATGTTTTAAGAATAATCTTGCTTCATTATCAGAAATTTTCTCGCCTTTTGAGATCTTTTGCAGGATTTCCTCGGGAACAGTGATACAGCCGATTTGGGAAAGCATTGCTGCAATTTCAACCTCCCAGATATTTTGGACTTTAAGGCGTTCCGCAATCTCTCTCGCCATTTTCTTGACCCGGGTTGAACGACTGAAAGCTGTTTCATTGATCATGGCGAGAATATCAACCATTACCTGCAAACTATTATTTAGAGTTTGCTCTAAAAGTTGTTTTTCTGCCGTAACCAGCCGATATTGTTCAAGTCCGGCGGTGAGAGCTTTAGCCAATAACTCGGGTGGGCAAGGCTTGGTCAAAAAACGGAAAATATTTCCTTCATTGACAGCATTTATCGCTGTTTGTTGGTCTGAATTGCCGGTTAACATCAACCTAATGCTTTCAGGGGCAATTTCCTTAACCCGGCTGAGAAACTGAATGCCGTCCATTCCTGGCATTCTCATGTCAGAGACAATAACCGCAAACGGTCCGTTTTCATTTATTTCGGCAAGTGCTTGAGCTCCGCCTTCGGCAATGTGAATATTGAAGTCTTTTCTGAGTGTGCGCCGATAACCTTCCAGAATGTTCCGATCATCGTCAACGCATAGGATTTTATTATTCATTTGTGATTTCCTCTTTGAAAACTAAACTTTGTTAAATGTGTTCTCTGTGTATTTTTCCTGCCAAATTTGAATTTTTTCCAAAAGTCCAAGTTTTTCTAAATATTCCATATCGTAACCGGGTTTGTTTAATTCAAAATTATTTGGGTTGGTAGATTGATGAATGACATCAGCAATGTGAACAGCCGTGAGTGCCGTAAAAGTATTTCTTTCGGATTCGTTTGGATTTTTGTAGAAAGCAACGGCTTCAACTACCTCTTTTTTAAGTCCCCAAAGCCCAAGCAGATAAGCCCCGACATCGGCGTGGGTCGCTCCAAAAATCTTTTTTTCTGCCTCGATTTTGGAAATGTTTTCGTTTTTCACAAGTTCCTGAGCTTCAGTAAATTCCTTTGGTAGGTTAACTGCCAACACAATAGTTCCGATGTCATAAAGCAATCCGGCGGTAAATGCGTCATTGGCTGCTGCCCGGTTTTCGCTGAATGCTATTTTGTTTGCTAAAATGCCGACCGACATACTGCGAGTCCAAATTTCAGCTAACAAAGAAGAATTACCTTTGGATTCAAACTGCGAAATAACTCCGAGTCCGAGAGTTAGTGAACTGATTGTATCAAGACCGAGAAATTCAACTGCTTCACGCGAATCTGATATTTGCCTTTGTAAACCAAAAAATGCCGAGTTAATGATCTGGAGAATTTTAACCGTCATTCCAATATCTTTTTTAACAATATCTCCAACCTTTCTGGTCGAAGGCTCCATTTTGTTGAGCTCATCAATTAAGGCGCCATACAGTGTCGGCAGGCTGGGAACAGAAGGCATTTGCGAAACCAATCGGCGCAAAGTTTCATCTGTGAGTAGATTTCGCAGAGCACAAACTCTTTTGACGGTAGTTTTCAACACTTCGGCATCACACGGTTTGGACAAGTATTGATGGGCGGCGCCGACCGATTTCATAATCATTTCTTTTTCCGAATAACCGGATAGAATGATTCTGACAATGTGGGAATAACTATCCCTAACTTCCTGAAGAAGTTGAGCCCCATCCATTCTCGGCATTTTCATATCCGAGACAATTACGTCAATGTTTTTTTCCTTAAGGATGGATAATGCCTCGATACCGCTTCCGGCGAAAAGCATTTGCCATTCATGACGCATTGGGCGCAACATTCGCTGCAAGCCTGATAGAATATTTGGTTCGTCATCAACAAATAATATATTAATCATAATGAATTTTTAATTTGGTTTTTTTGAGATGTTCAATGGAAGGCTAATAATAAAAGTAGTGCCCTTTCCAATCTCTGTCTCAAAATCCAATTTCCCCTGATGTTTTTCGACAATTACAACATGCGAGATCGACAATCCTTGTCCGGTCCCTTTACCAACCTCTTTTGTAGTAAAAAAAGGATCGAAAATT
>DAORIL010000531.1:0-4952 GCA_035438525.1 Pyrinomonadaceae bacterium | reverse complement strand
AATATCTTCGAGCGTTTTGAGTTCTCGCAAACTTGCCAACGCTTCGGCATAGTTCATCAAAACCTCATTTGCCAAAAGACGCTTTCGAGCCGTCACCTCTGCTTCTTTGAGGGTAATTTCTGCCTTGGCAAGATTGATCCGATTGCCCCGCTGACCATAAATTTCCAGCGGAATAGTAATGCCGACCGTTAATTCATTCTCGCCTTTTGAACCGGTCAAATTCCCTGTTTTTTGCTCAATATCGAGCGTGGGATTTGGACGCGAACCCGCTTGCCTCAGTCGTGCCTGAGCTTTTTCAACTTCTAACCGGGCAATTTTCAGTTCGCCGTTATTTTCCCAAGCCTTTTTGATAATTTCTTCGAGTGACAAACCATTATCGGTATCAAAATATTTTGGCATTAAGCTTTCAACTAAACGCCTTTTGGGAATGTCTTTAATAGTCTCATTTGTCTCTGAAGTAATTTCAGAAACAGTTTTATTGACAGCAATTTGCCTTTGAGCAAAAGCCGGATTTGTGAACTGAGCGAGTGCAAAAATGCTGAGAACGCATTTGCACAAATATTTTTTCATAGCCTAATTTCCATCCGTCAAAACGGATCTGCTAAAAAACGTAATAAACACGATTTTGGTCAAATCGTGGATCTAAAGATGGTATTTTTATTGAAATTAGGCGCGTTTGGGCGGCTGGATAGGCGGAGAAAGTGAAACGATTGGCTGCTTATTGTAGGAGATTAGCACAGGAGAATATTCGATATTAACTTTAGGAAAGTCAAAATTTAATCCTAAAATAGCGGTGACGTGGCACAAACATTCATCGCCGCAATGTTCTAGAGGCGAATTAACAGCAGTGATTGATTCGTCATTAGTATGTTGCTTTGTAGCTGATTCACTTGAATTAAATTCAACAAAATTTACTGTCGCGGTAATCTCCGGTGAACTAAAATCTTCCAAATCCTGACATTCAAGAATCGGACAGGAAATTTCCAGAGCAATTAAAAACAGCCACAAAAAAGCGAAACGCCGAAGCCACAAGTGATTTCGTTTAAGGTGAAAGAAAAAAGAAACAATCGGTGAAAGCTTTCTTCTTTGGTTATAATTTCGGACTGGTCGTTTCATTAACAAAAACTGAGTATATTCTTTTTTTCGGCGGTTTGGCAAAATGAACAGTTGATTTTTCACAATGAACGGTTGTTTTCAGCCAATGAATGGTTATTTTACGGTAATGAGAAAAATTTTTTCGCGAAACAAAAAAAATGCCGGTTTTTTGTGTTAAATGAGAGAACTTTTTACGGTGAAAGCTCCCTGATGTTCCGAAAATCAAAGATCGCCAAATAACTTAATCCTATTTTGGATAGGCATCGGGTGTCAGAAAGTTGCGGCTTGCCTTTTGGGGATCAGGAAGTTTAGAAATTCAACCTAACCGAAAATAAACGTCTTCTTCAGCGAAATTTAATGAACGGAAAAAATACTTCCCCAAGGGGTTGAGGGAGGAAAGGAACAGAAAGCGACGCTGCGCGTATAACTGGTGTTATACGCTGAGTTTTAGTTCATATTTTGCCAAAAACAACTAAAAATGCTCAATTATCTATCAAAAAACTGCTCGTATAACAAAAATGCTTTGAAATGATTCTAAGCAAGATGGATTTTTGAAAAGCTTTTAAATCTAGTAAATACTTGAATTTATAAGAAATTCCACAAATTATTATGCGATGAGCGTCGCTTTTTGTTCCAAAAATTCCTTAACCCCCCCAACTAATAAAAGTTCCAATTTTCCAGACCACCGGATGTCATCTCACATTTAATGCTGATGAGTCGGATTCTGCTTGAGCATTTCAGCCCGAAGCAAAAAACTTCCATCGGTCACGACCTTATCCCCAACATTCAATCCCTCCAGAACAACATATCGCCCGTTAGTCTCCGAACCCAAACGAACAGGTTTCATGACGAAAACATTTGGTTTATCGGTTGCCGCGAAAACGATTTTTTGCTCTTTCATATTCTGCACGGCAGCCAAAGGAATGACCGGCACGGTGCTTTCACCCGTGCCGAGTGCGCCGAAGCTGGCCTTGACATACATTCCGATTTTGAAGATCTGACCGGGATTGTCGAGTTCGACACGCACTTGCGCCGTTCGGGTTTCCTGATTGATATTCGGGTCAATATATGTGACTTGACCACGAAATAGTTTTCCTTGAAAAGCATCACTCGAAATGGACGCACCGCTTCCGGTCCTCATTCTACCCAAATCTTTTTCATAAACCTGCGCGATCACCCAGACGGAAGAGAGGTTTGTCACTTTGAATAACTCTTTATTGGCTTCAATGACTTCACTTTGATTGACCGAGCGGCTGGTAATCGTGCCGGAAACGGGGGCGGTCAGTGCAATTTCGGACGATATTTGGGAAGGTGAGCGGAGCGCATTGACACGCTGTTCGGAAAGTCCGAGCAGGATCAATCGCTGCCGTGCGCCCGCCAGTTCCGATTCGGCAGTTCTTAATTTGACGGTAGCTTCTTCAAATCCGGCGCGGCTGACCGGGTTTAACTTGACGATTTCCGCCGTGCGCGTCAATTGTTTTCGGGCTTGTTCAACTTCCGCTTCAGCGGTTTTCAATTTGGTTCGATCCTGTTCGAGCTCCTCGCGGCTTGATGCGCCGATTTCGACGAGCTTTGTAGTTCGATTATAACGCCGCTGCATCTCATCGAGTTCGGCTTCTTTGGTCTTTAATTTTGCCTGCGCTTCGTCCGATTCGCTGCGGCTGACCGGATTTAACTGGACCAGCTTGCCGGCGCGTTCGTAATTCTGGCGGGCTGTTTGGACTTCGGTTTGAAGTGACAAATAGCGCGATTGAGAAGCGGCCAGTTCGTCGCTGAAAATGACCGCAATTGTTTGTCCTTTCGAGACATTCTCGCCCAGTTGTGAACCGATTTTTCGGACCACGCCCCCGACCAGCGAAATCACGGGCGTCTCAGAGTAAGCATTTGGCTGAACAACTCCGGTGGCGGAAACTTGTGCGGCTTCCGCAGACATCGTTTCGCCGACGGTTTCGATTTTCAGCTTAATGCGTTCGACCTGTTCTGGCGAGAGCGTCACGGTCTGGCCTTCTGCCGGCACGGAAGTTTCCTGATTTGAACTTTCGTCAAATGAAACGCTGCGCGGCGCCGGCACTACATCGCCGCCTTGCCGACCACGGAAAATCAAAAGCAGCAGCGTGCCCAAAACGACTATGCCGAGAACTAATAAAGCAATATACAGCGGCTTAAGATTTCTCTTTGGTTTGGAAGTGTTTGATTCTTCCGCTTTTTCCTTTTCTTCTACTTCAATGATGTTTTTGTTTTCTTCGCTCATTTTATTATTAATTTCGGCGTGTTTGTCGAACGTTTAATTTCAATTTTTGCCAAATAAGTTTCAAGTAATGCGTCGGTTAATTCGGTTTCAATATCCAAAAAGCGGCGTTCTTCGGCAATGTAATCGGACAAAGTGCGTTTTCCGAATTCGTAGGTTTGCCAAATAGCTTGCAGGTTCACACTCGCCTGGTCGCGGACACCGCTTTGAAAAATCGTTAAGGCGCGAACCGCCCGATTATAACGGGCATAGGCTACATTCACCTCCCGGCGGACAGTCAATTCGCCAAACTGAATCCGGCTCTGTGCGGCTTGCTGTTCGTAAACGGCAGCCTCGATCATGCCCTGATTGCGGTTGCGAACCGGCAGATTAATCTCCACTCCAAAAGTAAAATAATGAAAAACGCTTTCAATAGGCTGTAAGGCACCGGTGTCGGTAATGCCATTGAGCGGAAAACCCGATTTCATTCGCTGGTATCCGGTTTTGAGGCTCGCGTCAACTTTACTTTCAGAACGGGCTTGATTGAGGCGTGCTACTGCAAGTTTCTCCATCGCCCGTGCGCCTTGGAAATCAGGGCGGTCTCGCAGAGCATTGGTAACGAACTCTTCAACCGGTGGTAAATTGTCAATCAGATCCTCAAAATCTCCGCTCAGGCGCAAAAGAGTTTCCGGCTTCATTCCGATTAAATTCTTTAGCTCAAACATGGCTGCTTCGACTTTTCCTTCCGATGTTTCGCGCATCGAACGTAATCGATTTACTTCAACCAGCAGCATGTTTTGTTCAAGCGGCGCGGTCCGTCCTTCGGTCACTTTGGCGGTAATGATTTGATAACCCTGTCTGGTGTTCGCCATAATTCTTTCCAGAAGCTCCACTTTTTTGATAGTTGAGAGGACTTCACCGAATTTTGAACGGACTTCAGCCGCCAGCAATCGTTCCTGATTTGCCAAAGCGAATTCGCGGATTTCAAGATCGGCTTGGGCGACGGCAATCCGGGCGGAACGCCGTCCGCCGAGTTCGAGCGGCAAACTTCCCTGGACCATCAAATTATTATCCGTGCCGCCGATTTGCTGCGCTCCGCTCGCTTCAAACATCGGATTCGGTTTGAGCGCAGCTTGTTTAACCAAGCTTTTTGCCGCTTCAACTTCCTGGCGCAAGGCCAAAATCTCGCCATTATTTTCCAAGGCAAATTTCACGGCGGCATCCCCTGTCATTCCGTTTTGCAGATCAAGGTAAATTTTTGCCGTAGCAGAATCGCCTTTAACGGATGTCGAACTAATTTGCTGTCCTTCCTGTGCTGACGATTTCTCGGCGAACGTAAAAATGAACGCGAAAGAGAGCGCCAGCGATAAAACCATCAGTCTGTTTGTTTTTCTAGGATTCATCATTTTTCAAATTCGCTCTCGCTAATTCGCGTTTTAATTCTCTTTCACGCAGCTAGACAAATATCACCGTTGTCACGCTCAAAACGTGCAGCAGACTCGAAACCATCCCGCCTACAACCGGTGCCGCCAGCGGTTTCATCACTTCCGCACCCGCACTCCAACTCCACATGATCGGCAATAGCCAGCCGACCAAGGTTGAAACTCTCCTTACTTTCGGGCGCAGGCGA
>DAORIL010000530.1:0-4955 GCA_035438525.1 Pyrinomonadaceae bacterium | reverse complement strand
CATATGGACGTGCATATCAATCAGACCGGGAATCAAATATTTACCGGTGCCGTCAATGATTTGCGCGTCTTTTGGAACATTCACTTTGCTCCCAATTTCAATGATTATTCCATCTTTGATAAGAACAGTTTGATTCGGCAAAACCTGTTCTTTATTCATTGGAATTACATTAACATTTGTAAATGCAACTGTTGGTGTCTGATTTTGGGCAAACATTCCAATAGAAAATAATAAGGTTAAAATTATTGCAGTTAAGATTTTCTTCATAATTTACAGTTTCCGTTTAATTTGAATGCTGTTGCACCGGTTGATTTTTTAACTTCTCAATCAATTCCTTAATATTTTTTTTGAAAGTCTCATCTGAACTTTTTTCCAACACTTTTTCCAATGCAGTGATATGAGCGACTTTCAAAGCTTCGGCGGCAGAAACCTTAATATCAGGAGTTATACCGATGCCTTCCCAATTTGTGTTGGTCAGTGGATTTACTGCCCGTCCGGTCGGAATAAAGACCGAAAAATGCTCATTAACTCTGAAAATTGCGCCGGGATTAGCGGCTCCGGCAGTTGTCTCGCCAATGATTGTGGCGCGTTTGAGAAGTTTCAGATTATAGGTAAATGCCTCGGCTGCGGAAATAGTTTGATTACTCGTTAGAATGTAAATGTCTTTATCCAAATATTTTTTGCCTGAAACAAATGGACTCGTCCAAGATTCGCGGATTTGATTAATTGAGCGACTGAAAATTCCGGTTAATTGAATTGCTCCGCCTTCAAAAAAATAACTGGTCAGAAGCGCAATCATATCCGGTCGCCCGCCGTCATTATCCCGTAAATCAATAATCAAAGCGTTAGTATCGTGGAGAAAATTCATTGCCGAAGCCACCGTTTCCCCGCCAAATTCCGCATTCACAAATTCGGTTAATTCCAGATAACCGATATTACCGCTGAGCCGTTCTACTTTACGAAATCCGTAATTTCCATACGCTAAATCTTGGCGTAGTTTTTCGCGTCTTTTTTTTGCTGCTTCGGGCGTTGGAGTTGAATCGGTCGGTTCTGAAATTGATTCTTGGCTAAATTCAACCGCGAAATGCTTGTCATGGTTAATTTCCTGCAAATAATTAGTCAGTATTTTGGCAAATTCAATTGAGCTGGTAGTTTTATTACATTCCCCATTTTGGATTTTTTTTCTGAGCGAAGTCTCAATTTGTTTGGCAATTTCAGGGAAAACATAATTATCATTTACCAGTTTGATAGTTTTATCTATTACTTCTAAACACGTTTTAGCATCAATCGGGGCATCGTCATTCGCTTGTGCATTTTTACTTTTTTCTGAAATTGACGTCTTGTGAAAAAGAACGGTTTGATTCAGCAAAATCTGTTCTTTATTCATTGGAATGACATTGACATTTTTAAAGGCGATTGTTTGCCCCGAAATGGTTATTAAACCTAATAGAATTGCGATAAAAGCAAGAAGAATGTTTTTCATTTTCTTTAGTCCCGCTAAATTTTCTGCAGACATATTTTCAAATCTCAAAGTTAAAAATTTATTTTTCCCGGCTGTTTGAAATTTTTGTTTCAACCTCGGAAGTAATCCTGTCTAATTCCTTTCGATCAAACCATTTTCCGTTCAACATCACGCCGTCTATTTTTTGGATATTGGAGATGTCTTGAAGCGGATTTGCCGAAAGCAAAACAAGATCGGCAAACTTTCCCTTTTCGATGGTTCCCAATTTATTCTCCATCTTAAAAAATTTGGCAGGGATTATCGTAGCTGTCCGCAATGATTCAAATGGTGTAAAACGACATTTATTGACCAATAATTTTAATTCCTGATGTAATGCAGCACCGGGATAAACCATTAATGCTCCCGTATCAGTTCCCGCCATCATTTCAACGCCTTGTTCGTGCATTTCGGCAATTTGGTCGAATTCGCTGTCCAGGGCTTTGATCCATCCAGGCGAACCTGTATTCATCGCTTTAATATCTTTGAGGTCAGAAAGCCAACTTTTACGTAGTAAAGCCGAAATCAATTTCAAACGCGGATCGCTTTTAGCTTCGTAATCATTGACAACGGCACTAACCACATCAAAGGTAAAACGCCTTGTTTCCCAAGTGATTAGCGTCGGCACGACAAGAGAGTTATTTTTACGAAAAGTATCTGAAAACTCGTTCTTTTTTTCAGGTGTAAGGGTTTTCCACGGATCAGGATACCAACCGTGTTCATAACTCCGCTGACCTGCATTTGATGACTGAATTGGATCAACTCCCCAAGGGGCGTGTCCGACTAAAGGCAGATTATTTTCTTTGGCAGCAGCGGCAAGGGCGAAATATGTTTCCGGGTTGGCATAGGATCTCATTTTAATGCAATCAACACCTTCCTTCGCCAGTTTGGTGACAGTTTCACGCGCCTGTTCCGGGTTTGCGACTAGCCAATGATCCGTTCTATCCGGCGGAATCGCATCCTTAGTTCCTTCGAGCATCGGACCGCAGAATTTAAGGCGTGGACCAATCAACTTTCCGCTCTCTATTTGAGCGCGCCAATCCTTTAATTTTTGAATATCGCCCCCCATATCACGGACTGATGTAATTCCATAAACCGGCAGAATAGGGATTGTTTCTTCGCCAATAAATGTCAGATGGACGTGCATATCAATCAATCCCGGAATCAAATATTTGCCCGTGCCGTCAATTATTTGCGCGTCTTTTGGAACATTCACTTTGCCTCCGATTTCCGAAATTATTCCGTCTTTGATGAGAACAGTTTGATTTGGCAAAACTTGTTCTTTGTCCATCGGAATGACATTGACATTTTTGAATGCAATATTTTGTGCCGAAATATTAAGCGTAATTACAACGACAAAAATAAAAATTGAAAAAAGTTTGTTCATAAAAAATTCCATCTGTTAACTTTTCGGTAATTCATTAAAAATATCTGCTACCAGTTTCCAATTACCTTTCACGTTTCTGCGCCAAACGTGGACGTAATAACCTGTCGGTGAGTCATTTCCGTCATAATGGAAACTGCCGTAGGTAAAAGCAAGATCTTTCAAATTTGAAATTTTGCCGCCCATTTGTTTGAAAGAAATTTTGGCATTTGTTCCATCCAAATATTTTTTCAACTCGTCTTTGGTTAAGATCGGCATCACTCCGTTTCGATGAACCCGAAACTCATCACTCAACCAGGAGTTATAGCCATTTACTAATCCCGATTTGGCAATTTCCGCCGAAAAATCGGCATCGAGAGAATCGAAATTTCCTTTGTTGAGTTTTTTAGCTTTTGATTGGCTGATGCCATCGGGGTTTTTGGCAACTTCGTAATTTACGTCTTGAGAAGCAACGGCTTGCGGAGTAGAAGTTCCCATATCAACCACAACTTTCCAGTTGCCGTCTGCCTGTTTTTGCCAAACTGAAAAATACATTCCGTGACGCGGCGGACGATTACTTCCGCTGACATCTTCGTAAATAACTGGTCCTGTTGAATATCCCAAATCACCATCCAGCGACATATCGCAAAAATAAGGCTGCCAGCGAAATACGACTTTGCGCGGCGCGGTTTGAGGCGGAGTTTTTGACAAAACTTCTTTGGTTCGTTGCGGAGTCGGTCCGAAGCCAATTCCGTCATCAGCAAAAAATTTGATGAATGAATCCCGAAAGCCTTCTTTGACTGCTGTCGCCGAAAATTCTCTTTCGGCTTCTGCCATTTTTTGCAAATCTTTGTTAATTGGAAAGGCAAAAGTTGACTGGAACATAAAAACAAAAATAATGACCAATGTTGTAATAAATTGAATTTTCATAATTTTCTATTTCAACCATTTTTCAGCTTCTTGAATTTGCGGTAAATCTTTGTCTGCATTAACCCAAACCTTCAAAAACTGTTTGTAAAACTCGCTTGCTTTGGCTTTATCATTTGCCTTAACAAAATCACGGGCAATCGCCAAATAAACAAAGCCGCTGTTTGGTCTGACTTTCAAAATCTGTTCGTAGGCTGTTCGCGCTTCTTCAAATTTTCCGGCTCTAATATAAGCCGCACCTAAACTTTCCAAAACAGGTCGCGTATAATGCGGCGGCTCCCAATAACCGAGATTTTTTTCTTTTTCGATGGCTTCGTTTAATAATTTGACGGCTTCTTCGGTGTTACCTTGAATGCTCAAAATCGAACCGCGCAAATCCAAAAAATGAACTGCTAAGATTCGATTGGCGTAATTAAAATACCAGTCTGAGCCCTGCTGAACTTTTTGCGTGGATAGATCGGCAATTATTTTTTCAAGGTTTTGTGCATTTTTCTCGGCTTCGTCCGCATTATTTTTTTCGACAGCGCTCATTCCTTTCAGATAATTCAAAATTCCGACCTGATATTTTTCCGAAAGCGTTTGCGGCGGATCAGTCGAAGTTTGTAAATCTTTTATCGCTTCATCCCACATCCCAAAACGCATCTGCACGCGAGTCAAAGCCGTGTAACCGCCGTAGAGCAAATAACCAAGTCCGGTTGCTTTCAAACGCTTATCATCCGAAGGCACTTCCGCCAACATTTTCGCGTAATGGACAGCTTCCTGATAGCGTCCTTCTTCGGCGGAATTGGCGACCAAATAATCGAGATTATGTGTGTAGTTCCAATTATTGATTGGGTGTATCTTTTGCCCTTTCATATACTTGAGGTCAAATTCGAGCGATCTCAAAAAAGCCTGTCGCGCCTTTTCATACATTCCCAAACGATAATAAATATGTCCGGGCATATGAATTAAATGTCCTGAATTCGGAGCAAGTTTTTCGAGTTTTTCACAACTTGCCAAGGCATCTTCGGGGCGCGAACTATTTTCGACGGCGTGAATCCAATAATGATGAACGGCAATCGAATTTGGATGAGTAGCGAGCAAATTCCGCAAGATCATCTGCCCGTAAATCTTCCCGTCGCGCGGACGACCATCAGGCAAATAACTTCCTGCCGGAGTTGAAAGAGT
>DAORIL010000529.1:0-4958 GCA_035438525.1 Pyrinomonadaceae bacterium | reverse complement strand
AATAAATATCGCAATAACGCCCAAAAATTAGCGGCTTGGGCAGTTGCCTCCCACGTTGAATCTGCACCAAAAACAGTTAAAACCGAGGAGAAACAAAGTGAAGTGAAGTGAGATGTGTTGGACAAAAATAAAGCATGGAATGAAACCACAGATAACACAGATTAAATCTGATAAACCGTTGGACAACTTTCCAATATAACTGGTGAAAGTAATCAGTTTAACTGAATAAAGTCATTGAAAATGACGATCTATTTGTAGCCTATTGCGTGAGCTATGGGTAAGGTTGAATCAAATAATTCAAGTTCTCGGAGAGAACGGTATAAATTTATTTCACCATTTTCAAGGGTTCAATAGTTATTTCGTTTATTGCCCCAAAGTTGCACTATGGGCTACAAATATACTGCAAACTTCGTTTGCTTAAGCAAAGAATTTATTTAGAAAGGATGTCTAACGGTTATTTTTGTAAATCAATGGCTAAATTTTAAAATTTGCAGAAACAAAAAAGCGAAGAGTCAATAAAACCCTTCGCTATATTTGTTTAGAGGATTGTGAAGTATTGCCCAATGTTTCAGGGGAAAGAATTGACAACTAAGATTCCGCCATTCATTGTCAATTCTTTCCTTAGGCGGCACGAGGTGTTAGTTGACCGCCGTTTCGTTGTCGTCAAGAATTTTGACATCCGTTTCGCCTTGACGATAGTTTTGGTATTTAACGACATAGCTGAATGGTTTCATTTTGTTATTGTCGTTAGTTACCGCAACCGTGTTTAAGAGAGTTGTTACCCAGATTCCGCTGGATAATTTTTGCCGGATCGCGGTTGCGCAATAGCTGGCGTAGGTGCGAGCCTTTTGGTTGTTGGTGTTGGTTGCTTCAGGGAAGCTGGTTCCCCAGAATTTAATAATTTGAGCGTCGGCTAAGGAAACAAAAATTGTTCCGACAAAGGTTTTGAAAGGCTTAATGTTGGAATATTGGGAGGCAATTTCGTTAAATTTTTGCATTGAGGGTTGCAAAACAGTGTAACGGGCAACCGGAATTCCATCCAATTCGGTAAAAAACTCAAATTTGATGGGCATTTGGTCGAGGTAGGGAGTCGCCCAAAAGGTTTCTGTCACGTCGGTTTTGATAGATTCCATATTCAGGATACATTTGGGTAAAGGAGCAGGTTTGGCTGAGGTTTGAGTTTGTTGCCCTTGATATAAAGCCTCACCATTGTTCGTGCGGGCAATCATCCGGTTTAATGAAAAGCTTTCATCGACTTGTTGTTTTTTCCAGCATTGCAATTGCAAGTTTTGGTCATATACAAAGTTGTCCATTTTACGGTAGAGGTTCTTTTCATTGATAAGGGCTGCTTTTAATAATTCATCCGGGTTTTTCTGGTCCGCTGCTTTGGCAGTTTGGAAGGAAAGTTCTTTAACATTTTGAGGGATTTCAGCATTAGATTGCCGAATGTTTAATCGGGTTGGTAATTTTTCGCCTTTATTTGCTTTGTCATCGGCATCTTCTTCGACTGAATTGAATACTGCGTTTTGGATGACAGGCTGATTTGAAAATCCAACCGAATGTTGTTCGGGATTTTTCATCAGATCTTTATAAAAATCGTTTCCGCGCATCCAGTTATTGATCTTTTCTTCGCGTCGGCGGGCAATTTCATCAGTTGAAAGATTTTTCCAATCGTTATCCCAAAAAGTCGGTAATCTAAAGAAACGATCTTTGTTCGGCATCTCTTGATAGATCTTGCCCATAATACGAAATCCGCGTTTTTCTAATTCAGCTTCGGTCATTTTTGATTTGGTTGCCCAGAGGGTGTAGAAATCGTAAACGTGGCGGAGTTCGTGCATAAAGACGAGAAAAAATGATTTGTCGTTGAGTTTTTCGGGACGCAGATAAAAGCTGGCGTTAAAATTATTGCTGCGTTCAGTAAATGCTTCAGCGGCAGCCATTACTCTGCCCGATAAACCTGCTTTCATCGGACGAATTTTAACATTTTGAGTTAAGAAAACTTGCCAAATTTGGTTGATCTCGTTGCGGAGTTCAGGCGACCAGTTGCTATTGAGTTTGGTTGAAATGGCTTGTAACGCTTCGCAAAATTCAATTCGTTGTGATTGACTGATATTGTTATCAAATCGGGCAATATTCAAATTGCCAAAGCTGCATCCACGGTCTGAATTTTCCAAAATAGGATTCGGAAAAGCATAAAATCTATTATTTGAAACTGAATTATTTTCGGCGGAAGATTGGGGTTGTGAAGCCTTTAAATTTTTGGCTTCGGCGGAATTATTAAATTGTAAATTAGTTAAATTATATTGTTGTCCTAAAACATTAAAAGTAAATACGGATAAAACAAAAAGAGATACAAAGATCCCTGCCAATTTGTTTGACATAAACACCTCGCTTCGGTAATCGAACCGTCTCGGAGAGACCTTCGACTTTGCTGTAGTCCGCGTCGCCACGGAGTTGCCTTTATCGGTTAAGTGTTTGATAAAAAGAGCGTATTAAATTAACTGAAAACTGATTGGTAAAACTAGAGAGTTTTGGTGAGGTTTTAGACATATAAAACCTCCTCGGTAAAAAGTAAGAGACAATTACTTTTTACTGAAAGGCGGAGCTTTCAGAAAAACTTTATTACTCTTTATCAACTAAATTTTCAAAAGAACGATTTCTAGCTGCTTTATTTTTTATATTTAAGGGCGGATCAAAATAAAATCCACTAAATTTTAACCAGCCCTTAAATGTTGAGTGTGGTTATGAGATTGCCCTAGAAAGTTGGTTTGGAAAGTTAAATCCTTTTCAAATAAAGTTCGTAAAAACTGCCTCGTAACTTTATTTGGAAAGGTCTGTCGCTTTCCACTTTCAATCCTAGTGTTTCCCACCACAAATGTCTTTAAAATTATCTTAAATAAAAATTAAAAAATATTAAGCCGATATATAAAAGTGCTAATCCTTTTATTTTCCAAAAATTAAAAAAGTAAATTGAGGAGGAATAATTTTAAACAACGTAGAGGTTTTAAGAAAAAATAAAGGATTTAATGAAGTTGAAAAAGGAGTAGTGTTAAAAAATTTGTTTAAATTCTCGGATTTGAAGCAGGAAAAGTGGAGGATTGGGATAATAATAAAACCCCAAAAAACGCCCCTTTTATCAAAGCAATTTTCCAAGCGAGCCGTTTTGATTTAATAATTAAATTTGGGAGGAAAATAGCAGGTTAACAATTAATCTTTCAAAACTTCCCGCAAATATCTGCCTGTATGTGATTTATCATTATTCGCAATTTCTTCGGGCGTGCCGACTGCAACGATCTCACCACCACCGACTCCCCCTTCGGGACCTAAATCAATCACATAATCTGCTGTTTTGATAACATCCAAATTATGTTCAATGACCAAAAGACTGGCATTTGTATCTAACAGTGCACGAAAAGCTGAAAGTAATTTATTGATGTCGTCAAAATGTAAACCTGTGGTTGGTTCGTCAAAAATAAATAAGGTATTAGATTTAGTTTTGGTCGCTAAATGGGCGGCAAGTTTAACTCTTTGAGCTTCGCCCCCTGATAAAGTTGTGGCGGATTGACCGAGGCGTAAATAACCAAGCCCAACTGCATCAAGCATTTTCAAACGATTTACGAGTTTATTTACTTCTTTGAAAAAGGTAATTGCCTCACGAATCGTCATTTGCAAAACTTCGGCAATATTTTTTCCTTTGTATTTAACGTCTAAAATTTCTGATTTAAACCTGGTTCCATGACAATCTTCGCATACTAATTCAACATCCGCCAGAAATTGCATTTCAACTGTGACAGTCCCGCTTCCCTGACAGGTTTCGCAGCGTCCTCCCGGAACATTGAACGAAAAATGAGAAGGATCGTAACCATGTGCGCGGGATGCACTGGTATTCGCGAAGGTTTCACGAATTGCATCATAGGCTTTGATATAAGTGACCGGATTTGAACGCGGAGTGCGTCCAATTGGTGATTGATCGACCAGAATAATTTCATCAAAATGTTCACCGCCTTTGATACTTTGAAATAGTCCGACATGACCCTGCCATTCACCGCGTTGTTTTTTCAAACCTGCATAAATTATGTCGTGTATCAAGGTTGATTTGCCCGAACCGGAAACTCCGGTGACACAAACCAACATTTCCAAAGGGATTTCCACCGAAACATTTCGCAGATTATGTTCGCGTGCGCCGATTATTTCGAGTTTCTTTTTACTAATTGCACGACGTTTGAGCGGAATTTTGATCTCCGATTCGCCACGCAAATATTTTCCGGTCAAAGAATTTTCGGATTTTAATAAATTTGTGTAATTGCCTTCAAAAATAACATTTCCCCCGGATTCGCCCGCGTGAATTCCGATGTCCAAAATGTGATTTGCAGATTTCATCATTTCGGAATCATGTTCAACCACCAAAACGGTGTTGCCGATGTCGCGTAGATTTTCCAGAATTTTAATAAGTCGGGAATTGTCGCGTGGATGCAGACCGATACTCGGTTCATCTAAAACATAAAGGGTTCCAACCAAAGAGGAACCGAGATTAGTGGCAAGCTGAATCCGTTGTGCCTCTCCGCCGGAAAGAGTTGAAGCCAAACGGCTTAGGGTTAAATAATCTAAACCAACTTCAACCAAAAATTTCAATCTGCGTCGGATTTCCAATAATAATTTGTCGGCAATTTTTTCGCGTTCTTCATCGAGTTTTAGTTTATTAAAAAACTTTTCCGCTTCTTTAATTGACAGTGCAACAACTTCCGGCAGATTTTTACCGCCGATTTTGACACATTGGGCTTCGATTCTTAATCTACCACCGTTACAGTCGTGACAGGCAGTGTAACCTCTGTATTTTGAGAGAAATACGCGAACGTGAAGTTTATATTTTTTGGTTTCCAGCCATTCGAAAAAGCCTTTGATGCCTTTCCATTTACCTTTGCCATTAAAAATTGCGCTTTTTTCTTCATCTGATAAAT
>DAORIL010000528.1:0-4966 GCA_035438525.1 Pyrinomonadaceae bacterium | reverse complement strand
AAAAAATGAATATGTTGTTTATTCAGCGCATTGGGATCATTTGGGCGTTGGCGAAAAAGACGAAACGGGCGATAACATTTACAATGGTGCCCTCGATAACGCTTCAGGTTGTGCTTCAATTCTGGCAATCGCCGAAGCAATCACTAAATTACCGAAAAAAGAACAACCAAAACGCTCCCAAGTTTTTCTATTTCCGACTGCAGAGGAGCAGGGACTATTAGGCGCAGAATGGTATGCGAAACATCCCGTTTTTCCATTAGATAAAACTGCGGCAAACATCAATCACGACGGGGCAAATTTTTATGGATTGACCAAAGATTATGGTGCACTAGGCGCGGAACGCTCTGACCTCTGGAAAATTATTCAAGACGTTTTGAAAGAACGCGATATGAACTTTTCGCCGGACACTGCACCTGAACAAGGGTTCTTTTTTCGCAGTGACCACTTTCCATTTGCCAAGGGCGGAGTGCCTTCACTCAATGTCGAAAGCGGAACAGATTATGTCGGACAGGATAAAAGCGCGGCAAAAAAACGCTTTGATGAATATAATGACAAGCATTATCATCAACCGTCGGATAATTTCGACGAAAATTGGCGTTTTGACGGTGTAATTCAGAATTTAGAAGTAAGTTTGGCAATTGGATTGAGAGTTTCTAATCAGGACAAATTGCCGAAATACAACAAAGAGGACGAATTTGCCAAAGCACAGCCGAAAAGGTGAAAGGTAAAATGTCCAACGAACTTCAGTTTGTTGATCCTTTAATTAATTACAAGCTAAAGCGTATCGAACATTTGTCCAACAAACTTCAATTTGAAAAGTAAGCAGTAAAAAATAAAAAGGTTATGACTGATAATTGAAATTAAAACTATAGGTTATAACCTTTATTATTTGCCTAAATTAAAGCAAAACAATGACATTTTGATTTATTAACGAATTGAAATATGATAAAACTCACCAAATTCGATTAATTGATGATGTTTAAGGCAATTGTGCTGTTAGCTGTCGAAGACAGCGGTATTTTTGTAGCCCATAGTGTAACTATGGGAACGGATAGCCGAATACATCCGAGCCGTTGACAACGGCGGCATAAAATTTGATTGTATAATCTATACCGTTATCTTCGATAACTACTATTGTTTTCAATCGTAACCCCACAATTGGCATTGTGGGCTACAAATATTTCGCCGTTTTCAACGGCTATCCGCCAACAAATTATTCACAGAAATGTTATCCAGCCAAAACACAATTTAGGTGAGCAAGAACATTTTAGAGATGACTAAAAACATCATATAGATAAAAAAAATCATCATAGAGATGAATAAAAACTTGATAGAGATAACCAAAAACATTGTAGAGATGAACAAAACATAACGTAGATTAATAAAAACCTGATAGAGATGACCAAAAACATTGTAGGGTTAAACAAAAACATTATTCAGACTTTTAAAAACAGAGTGGAGATGACCAAAAAACTAATTTAGTTAAACAAAAACAGGATACAGACGAACAAAACCCTAATAGAATTGATAAAAAACAATCATTAGCTAAATAAAAAACAGTCTCGAATTTTCATAAACTGAATGTTGATGAATTACACATTTCAATTGAGACAAAAAAACAACTTCAAATTCCCAAAACAGTGCAGAAACTCAAAATTAAGCAGATCAGTTAATTTTTTCGTAGGTAAAATCTGCTCCAAACAAACAACAAACGGGAAAAATGCGGAAGGGGTCAATTAAATCGAAGTTGCAGCCGCCCGCACCGGACCTACTTTTGTTATTTATCTTAATTGAATAAAGTTATCCGATTTTTTTCCAAAACTGCATCTGTGTTATGCTTTTTGTTTAAGGTTTATTTGTATGAAAACATTTTATATTACAACGCCGATCTATTACGCCAACAGTTTGCCGCATCTTGGTCATTTTTATACGACTACAATTGCCGATATTGTCACTAAATATAAAAAACAACGTGGATTTGGGACTTATTTTCTGACTGGAACAGATGAACATGGAATTAATATTCAGCGTGTCGCAGAGGAAAAAGGGAAAACCCCACAACAATATGTTGATTATATTTCGTCCGAAATAAAAAAGATGTTTGCTGAATTCGGTTTGAACGAATATGACATTTTTATGCGGACAACCGAAAAATTTCATTATGAAGGTGTCCAAAATCTGTGGCGGACGATTGCAAAGAATCGAACTCCGAAAGAAAACACCAATATTTACAAAGGATTTTATGAGGCTTGGTTCTGTCCTAATTGTGCTGAGTTCAAAACCGAAAGTGAATACGAAAAACGCGATGGCGAAGACGTTCCGCGTTGTTTAATCCACGAAAAGCCACTCGACAAAGTTTCGGAAGAAAGTTATTTCTTTCGCCTTTCCGATTATGGCGAGGTTTTGTTGAATGTTATCGAGGCAAATCCAAATTTAATACGTCCTGAAGCCCGCCGAAATGAGATGATTTCGTTTATCAAAGGCGGTTTGCAAGACCTTTCCATTTCCCGTCAAAAAACTTCGGTCAATTGGGGCGTTCCGGTGCCTGATGACGACAATCATGTGATGTATGTCTGGCTGGATGCTCTCTCAAACTATATCACGGCACTTGGCTACGGAAATGATGAGCGTGCAGCCGTCGGATTTGATAAATATTGGTCAAACGTCACGCATTTAGTCGGAAAAGACATTTTGCGTTTTCATACGGTCTATTGGTTTTCATTTTTGATCGCGGCGGGAATTCCTCTGCCTAAACAGGTTTATGCCCACGGAATGTGGTTGGATGCCGAAGGGCGCAAAATGGGTAAGTCACTGGGAAATGTGATTCATTTAGACATCTTGCACAAACATTTTCAGACCGATGCTGTTCGTTATTTTATTCTCAGCGAAATGGTTTTTGGTCAGGACGGCAAATTTGGTTACGAAAATCTGATAGATAAAGTAACGGCTGATCTATCCAAGGGATTAGGTAATTTATCTAATCGAATTTTGACCATGATCCGTAATTTTTGCCAAAGTAAAATCCCTGATGGAACTATTCACGATGCAAATTTTCTAAATGCTAAACGAGCAGGGATTTCACCTGATGCCCAAGAGGTTGCAAAACTGTTGGAAACAGCACGAAACGAGTTTTTGCAACAATTTGATGACTTTGAGTTTAGCCGGTCTTTGGAAACAGTTTGGGGAGTTATTAAAAAAGCAGACACAATGCTTTCCGCCTCAAAACCATGGGATTTAGCGAAGGATGAAAGTCAACGCGAAACGCTCAATGCTGTTCTCTACCGGTCCGCAGAAACTCTCCGCTGGCTTTGCGTTTTGCTTTATCCGGTAATGCCTCAGGCAACCAAGGAAATCTATTCACAAATCGGTTTAACCGAGGATATTGCAACGGTTAATCCGGAAAATTTGAAATACGGAGAATTAAAAGTAGGAACAACAATTGGAGAAATTAAAGGAGTTTTTCCAAATATCGAAAAAACAAAAGTTATGGCAGAAATAGAAAAGGAAATTGCTGAAAAGGAAGAAGCAAAACCGGAAGAAACAAAAGCAGTAGTAATCCCACAAGCGGATGGGGCTGAGGAAGCCGAAGTTGAAGAAAAGTTCATCACGATTGATGACTTTCTCAAGGTTGAATTGCGAATCGGAGAGATTCTGGTGGCGGAACGAATTCCAAAAGCAGATAAATTACTTCGTTTTGAAATTGATCTTGGCGAAGAAAAACCGCGCCAAATTTTAGCAGGACTCGCTGAATATTATGAGCCCGAAACCTTAATCGGTCGAATGGTCGTAGTAGTTGCTAATCTCAAACCACGAATGATGCGCGGGCTGGAATCACAAGGAATGATTTGCGCGGCATCTTTAGAAGATGGAACAGGAGAAAAGCCGGCACTGGCATCATTTATTGAAAATGTTGATATAGGAGCCAGATTAAAATAATTTCACAGTAAATAGTTGATAAGAGATGGTTTAGGAGAGTGGTATATGGGCTAATCCATAATAGAACTTAATCATTAAGGCAAAATCGATAAAAATTACCGTCTATTATTGGAAGGAGGGGTTATGAAAAACCTTTTAATTTTAATAATAACGGTAATTTTTTTAAGTTTAGGGGGCAATGTTTTTGCCCAAAAAAATATAAATAAAAAAAGCAATAATAACAAAAATATTTCTTTAACCAACGTCAGTCAACCTTTAAAAACTTGGAGTGAATTTGCTTCGGACGAAGGAAAATTCAGAATACTTTTCCCAGGCGAAACCACCACCAAAATTACAGATGAAGGATCTTTAAGAACAGTTTCGCAAAGATATGTTTCAACCGAAATAAGTTTTGCGGTTTCTTATACGGATATTTATACAAAATCCGGAATTAAATCGTCAGAAACTTTGGAATCATTGAAAAATATGATTTCCCGAAACGGAAACCTTATTAGTCAAACCAAAATCAGTCTTAAAGGAATTGACGGTTGGGAAATTGTTTATGAAAAAAGTGGACAAAATATATTTATTCATCGAATATTTGTCACAGGCAATCGTTGGTATGAAGCAATTGCACTCTATGAATCTTTTATTAACGAACCGTTCCGAGTGAGCTATACCAGAAATAGTTTAAGCCTTAATAAATTTTTCGATTCATTTCAGATTGAAAATAATTAAACGATAAACACAAACTAAAAAGCCGCCATTATTATTAATTCAAATCATTTAGAATTTAACAATTCAAATAAATTTGAATTTCCGATTCTTGCGGCTTTTTTCTTCACTCAATTTTGGATTTGTAAATCTAATGGTTGCTATCTTCAATTTGGGGTTGTTAGAATCAAACTTCACTTATGAACTTTATAGATTCACATTGCCATATTGATGGAGAACAGTTTGATAATGATCGGGAAGACGTTATATCCCGAGCACACGAAGCCGGTGTAAAGGGAATGCTGGTTGTCGGAACGGGTGATGCAGCCGAATTTAA
>DAORIL010000527.1:0-4966 GCA_035438525.1 Pyrinomonadaceae bacterium | reverse complement strand
GCTTTGGAATTAGAAGCCGAATTTCTTGCCACTCCAGAAGCAAAAGATTCACAGATCGGGAAAACAATTGGGAATTACGAGATTTTAGAAAAAATCGGTGTGGGTGGAATGGGAGCAATTTATCTTGCCTCACGAAATGACGGACAATTTGAGAAAAAAGTTGCGCTCAAGCTCATCAAACGGGGAATGGATTCCGAGGCAATTTTGCAGCGGTTTCTGATTGAACGACAAATTTTAGCGAATCTCGAACATCCATTTATTGCCCGGCTCCTTGATGCAGGAATGACCGAGGATGGATTGCCTTTTTTTGTGATGGAATTTATCGAAGGCGAAACCATTACAGATTTTTGCAATTCCCATGAACTTTGTATCAATGAACGCCTTGAACTTTTTTTAGACGTTTGTTCAGCAGTTTCTTACGCCCATCAAAATTTGATTGTTCATCGTGATCTCAAACCTACAAATATTTTGGTAACCAGCGATGGAAAACCAAAATTGCTTGATTTTGGGATTGCCAAACTTTTAAATACTGCCGATTCTACGAATGTTACGAAAACTGATTTTCAAATTCTGACACCTGCTTATGCCTCACCCGAACAAATTCGTGGTGAACAAATTACAACAGCCTCAGATACTTACGGGTTGGGGGTAGTGCTTTATGAGTTATTGACCCAAAATCCTCCGTATCAGGTTTCGGGAAAAAACATTGGTGAAATGATTCGCATTGTTTGTGAAACGGAACCGGAAAAACCTAGTGCAGTGGTTAATGGTGGGTGGATAGGAAAGAGACAAACAAAGGTTATCACAAAGCAAGAGACAAACAATCCAAAATCCAAAATCCAAAATTCAAAACTGAAAGGTGATTTGGATAATATTGTTCTCAAAGCATTGCAAAAAGACCCCTTACGACGTTACTCATCGGTTGAAAAGTTTGCCGATGATATTCGGCGGCATCAGACCGGATTGCCGATTACGGCACGTCCTGACACCTTTTTTTATCGGACAAGTAAGTTTGTCAAACGGAATACACTGGCAATTAGTGCATTAGTCTTAATTTTTATTTTATTGATTGGTGGGATTACGGCGACTTTATGGCAAGCACGGCAAGCCCAATTTGCCCGTGAAAGAGCGGAAAGGAGAGCAAAAAATTTAAGGCGGATCTCGACTTCATTTTCGGTTGAATTACATAACGAAATTCTTAATTTACCGGGTAGTCTTCATGCCCGACAATTGTTGCTGAATCGGGCGGTTGAACAACTTGATACTTTGGCTAACGAATCAGAGGGAAATACTGATTTACAGGATGAGTTAGCTCAGGGTTATTATAATCTGGGTTTATTGCCCAATCAGGATTTAGCTCAGACGGAACAAAATTTTAAAAAAGGAGTTACACTTTATCAAAATTTATTGCAAATTGAACCTCACAACGCTCATTTTAATCAACAATTAGCCAAAGGTTTTACGGAACTTTCTAATGTTGAGAAGGTTCGCGGAAAAAGTTTTGAATCTCTCCGTCTTTTACAAAAAGCCAACGAAATTCTTGAAACCCTGTTGTCAGATAATTCCACTGATTTAGAAACCCAAAGACTTTTGTTTGAAGTCGAAAGCGAAGAATCGGCAATTTTCAGTTCATTGGGGAAAGCAAAAGACGCTTTGGAATTGAGCCGAAAGGCTTTTGAAATTGGAGAAATGCTGAAAATTTCGGATGAAAGCAGTGATGATTTTGATAAATTACTTTATATTTCACATTTTAATATTTGTAAGAATTTAGTTTTTCTAGGGGATTATCAAACTGCATTGGAAGAATTAAATGCAGATATATCTATTTGGCAAGAGCACCAAAGAAATTTTCCAACCGACACCCGTTACAATTATGAAGTATGGGCGTATCAGCGAAATTTAAGTGTTGTTTTAGAACGAAATGGCGATAAAAAATCTGCAATCAAGGCATTACAAACATCTTTGGATTTGATGGACAATTTGCACAAAAGCAGTCCTGAGGATGTTGGTTATCAGCGCAATACTTCATTTTCAAATCTGACCTTTGGTCAATTTTGGATTCGTCAAAATGAACCTAAAAGGGCTTTGACATTTTTTCAAAATGCGCTCGATTTAAGCGAAAAAATTTATGCGGGAGACCCTGAAAAAGGAGAAACAATTGCCGATTTAGCCAGAATTTACAGCGGTTTAGGGAATTCTCAGGTTTTGCTTCACAATCGTGATGATGGACTTAAAAATTTTCGAAAATCACTAAATTTTTATGAAAAAGAATTAAAAATTGATCCTGACAATGCATTATTACTACGCGATTATGCCGAAACATTAGTTGGTTTAAGCGACGCTCTGTCAAAAGAGGAAAACAAAAATGAGGCAGCTGAATTTTATTCCAAAGGTGTAGAAATATGGCGAGATTTACAAAACAAGGATTTACTAAGCGCCGCTGATAAACAAAAGGGTATGGAAAAGAAAGATTGATTGTTGGATATGGATAGTTTTCTGTGTTTAAGTTTGAAAAATTTTAGCCAAAAGTTGTAATTAACCCAAGTTGCTGAGTTTGAGGAAATACTTTCTTTTTAATTTTTAATCTTTTTTTTAAGACTTAATTTTAAATTTCTTTTATTGACTGAGTTACTTTTTCTAAAAAAGAAATAATTAAGAAATCTCCTGCATCAGGAAACAGAAATATTTTTGGAGAATGTTCGCTAGATTGGATAAATTGGCAAAGAACTATTTTATTTTTGTGCAATTTGCCGGCACCATCATTTGCTTAAGATAGTTATGTCAACAGAACCCAACATAATTCTGAGTTTGGGAGAGAATTATATTGGGTGAGTCGGGGATATTACGTCTTTTATAATTACCTGCAACTTCTACTTTTTTAGCCCTCTTTTCAGTTGCATTCAAAGCAACTAGAAGTAAAGCACAAATGTCGATTATTAAAGTAAGAAGATCGAAATCAAAAAGAGGTGATTTGTTGCCAGACCACCGCTTAGCGTTAAATAATTTTGTAACTGCTTAGGCGGGAAGTTACAAGGACTCTCAACCTAAACCTGTAAATTAAGGTATATCAGAAATTATTCAAATCAGTTGGTGTCAAAGCGGTCAAGATTCATCACCTTAGTCCAGGCCGCGACAAAATCCTGAACGAACTTTTCCTGTGAATCATCACATCCATAAACTTCGGCTAAAGCCCGAAGTTCGGAGTTTGAACCGAAGATAAGATCAACCCGAGTGCCGGTCCAATTGATTTTGCCGGTTGTGCGCTCACGACCTTCAAACAATTCCTCCGTCTCGGATGTTGCGCTCCACGTTGTGCCAAAATCAAGGAGATTAACAAAGAAATCATTGGTCAAAGTTCCGGGTCGGTCAGTAAAAACACCATTTTGAGAACCATCGTAGTTTGCGTTAAGAACCCTCAAACCACCCACCAAAACTGTCATTTCTGGCGCAGTCAAAGTCAATTGTTGAGCTTTGTCAACCAACATTTCTTCGGCTTTTGTCGTATGATGACTCTTCTTGTAGTTGCGGAAACCGTCTGCCTGCGGTTCCAGATATTTGAATGAATCTACTTCTGTTTGTTCCTGCGAAGCATCGGCGCGTCCCGGAGTAAAAGGAACTTTCACAACAAAACCACCATCTTTGGCCGCTTTTTCGATAGCTGCACAGCCGCCGAGAACAATCAGATCAGCGAGCGAAACTTGTTTTCCTCCGGATTGACCATCGTTAAAATCTTTTTGGATGCTCTCAAGAACTCCCAGCACCTTTGCCAGACTGCTAGGATTGTTTACCTCCCAACTGTTTTCCGGTTCAAGCCGAATTCTTGCACCATTTGCACCGCCGCGTTTATCACCGCCACGAAATGTTGAAGCTGATGCCCAAGCCGCAGATACGAGTTGGGAAACTGGCAAACCTGAATCGATTATTTTAGCTTTCAAAGCGGTAATGTCTTGATCATCGATCAATGCGTGTGTAACTTCCGGAATTGGGTCTTGCCAAATCAAATCTTCTTGCGGCACATCAGAGCCTAGATACCGTGATTTAGGTCCCATATCGCGGTGCGTCAGTTTGAACCAGGCTCGGGCAAATGCGTCCGCAAATTCATCCGGGTTTTCGAGAAAACGTCTTGAAATCTTCTCGTAAGCCGGATCGAATCGCAAGGATAAGTCGGTGGTCAACATTGTCGGCCGATGTTTTTTCGACGAGTCGTGAGCATCTGGAATACTCGCCTCAGCCCCAATAGCCACCCACTGATTTGCACCTGCCGGACTTTTTGAAAGTTCCCACTCAAAGCCGAACAAGTTCTCAAAAAAGTTGTTGCTCCACTTAGTCGGAGTTGTGGTCCAAGTCACTTCCAATCCGCTGGTAATTGTGTCGCCGCCTTTGCCAGTGCCAAAACTGTTAGACCAACCCAAGCCTTGCGCGGCAATTCCGGCTGCTTCGGGTTCAACGTCAACGTGTGAGGCTTCAGCCGCTCCGTGAGTCTTACCGAAAGTATGTCCCCCCGCAATCAGCGCCACTGTTTCCTCATCATTCATCGCCATCCGTCCGAATGTTTCGCGGATGTCGTAAGCGGCCGCAATCGGATCGGGATTTCCGTCAGGACCTTCGGGATTAACGTAAATTAGCCCCATCTGCACTGCCCCAAGTGGATTTTCTAACTTTCGGCTATGAATATCACCATCTGCATCATCATCGGTTACAAGCACCCCGCCCTCTTTTTCGACCCCTTCCGAACCATGTTTGTAGCGGAGGTCACCCGCTAACCAGGTGGTTTCCGAACCCCAATAAACATCTTGATCCGGTTCCCAGACGTCTTCGCGCCCGCCGCCGAAACCGAAAGTTTTAAATCCCATCGTTTCCAGCGCAATATTTCCCGTGAGAATCATTAAATCAGCCCAGGAGATTTTTCTCCCATATTTTTTCTTGATTGGCCACAAGAGTTGACGCGCTTTATCCAGGTTCACAT
>DAORIL010000526.1:0-4977 GCA_035438525.1 Pyrinomonadaceae bacterium | reverse complement strand
GGCATTTGCTCTTTTATAGAAGAATTAAGACAGAATATTTTCAAGAAATTACACCGGATTCAACAGTTTGGTTGGGAAATTAACAATTTTGCTCATATTCTTCGTAAGACAAAAACTCCCGTCTTGTCATTTGAAAAGGCTCTTGACCGGTCATTAAATCAGTTGAAGTCATATTCATTTGAATATTTTAAACGGCCAGAAGAAGAAGGGTTGAAATTCTAAATTCTCATCCTGAGTTAAAACAAAGTGGGTTGAGAATTACTTTTAACTGCGATCCGGCTGGATTTTTTGACTGGCTTTTTGGATTGTTCCTGCAATAAGGAAGCATATTTCTCATAAACGGTTTGAGCAGTAACGTATTTCATTTCTAAATTCAGGAGAGAGCCGATCTTCCGCCGAACTTCCGCCAGAGATGCCGCTTGTTCGAGAGTGGGCTGGAAACTTGGAAATCCGGTATTTTTATCAAACAACAATTCGTGGGGGATGGATTTGAAAGCTAATTGCCTTTCGGCGGCATTTGTTTTGGCAACTTTAATCCTTTCGATCAGATCACTTGGCAATAATTCGGGGGCAACATCCGCCAGCCATTTGTTCGGTTGAAAGCTGAAAGTGGAGCGGGCTTCCAATTCTACTAATCGCCGATAGATCTGATGGGTTCGCGGATCATTGAGGCTGGCGCGAAACTCCGATTCCCCTGCCAAAACACAGAAAACGCAGGAAACTCTTGAATTGCCGTTTTTAGAGTAGGCTTCATGCAGCGCAAAGCCGTGTTTTTGGTGAACTAAAAACACATCTTCCAGTTGGTAATCGCGAATTGGAAACCACGTTCGTCCGGTGGTTTCGGTGCACTTTGAAGACAATAATTTGTTTTCTAAAGAAACCGGCTTTTTGGCTCGTCCGGCAGATTCCTCTCCGCGAATTCCGACTACATTGAGAATATTTTGTCCGGGGAAAAGTTCTTTAAGTTTCCGGCAGATGGGTGTAGTTTTCTCTTCGCCGGTGCAAAATCGCCATTGGGCAGAACTCGCCCAAGTTGAGATCTTAACGCTCTTTAAGTTGATAAATCTTTCAACATTACACTCCCAGCGGTATTCCCAACGCTCGATCATCGGGCGATTTGGTTTAACGACAATTAACGGCAAATTCAAATGCTTTGCCAATCGCTCGCACGTCGGCAAACTGTCCGAATGTTCGATCTCGCCTAAATCGGAATGAATTAAAACCCGCTCGCCTTGAAAATTGATTGAGTCTAAATATTCGTTTAGTTCAAGGGCTAAGACATCGGAATCCTTGCCGCCTGAGACGGACATTGCGACAACTGTTTTTGAGCCTTGTTCAAGATATTGGTTAGTGATTTCATCAGTTAGAATTTTCAAGTTTTCACCTCTTATTACTTGAAAATTCTAACTTTTAGTGGATGAGCTGGCTGAAATAATGGTTTTTTTCTATCGTTGCGGCGACGGCTTCGTTGTTTTTCGATACTCGTCCAGCCACGTTTCAGCACAATTTAACGAATCAAATTTCTTATCGCGAAAATCTGCGTAACCAATGGGTGTGAAGTCTGAACTGTCGGGAAAATTAGTTCCGCAATATGAACAAGTTTCTTTGGTTGGATTCCACATATTGAAATTACTTTGCAGATCTCGCTCAAGCATTTCGACGGGGTTTTGGTATGTTTTTCTGTAATGCTCATATAAAACATCAAAAACTCGCCACATCGTAGTTCGTGGGTTGTCCTTGACACTTATTTTGAGTTGTTCAATTAAATTTGTATTCATAAAAAAATCCTTGCTCGGTCATAAAATTAAAACTTCTCCAATTTATTTTTTTAGTTTTTTTTAGGCTACTATGACCAAGCTGTTCAAAATCAGTTGAATGGAAGTTTTACCCCGCCAAGTGTTAGTTTGGAGTTTAAAATTGGCGGAGACTTCATCCGCCTCTTCCCAATCGGTATCCTGATGCTCTTCGGCTGAATTCCACCAGAGAGCGGCGATGTCATCCGCTTGCTGTTTAGCTGTCAAGGCAAACTTGAGGTGCTTTTCTTTCAAAACTCGGGGTGCGCCGTCAATTTCAAAAGTTGACGCAAAAACAGGTTCGCGGTTATTTAATCCAAAGGGTTCGAGCAGTTTCAATTCTTGGGCAAGGGACAATGAAAGGTGCTGCGAGCCGATTTCCAATTCAAACTCTGGGGTGGTATCAAGATAAACCTCCGGGTCGCAGGAATTGGCAAAAGACTCTATACCAGCTCTTAAAGCTGCTAAATTCTGGACGGGCAAAGTTGCTCCGCACGCCATTTGATGACCGCCGAAAGTAGTAAAAAGTTCAGCGACGGACTCCAATGCTTCGAGCAAGGGAAACTTTGCAAAACTGCGTCCGCTGCCGTAAAGAATCCCGTCTTCTTCACAAAAGACCAGAGCCGGTCGTTCAAATTGGTTGGTGATGCGGGCGGCGACAATTCCGACCACTCCGCGATGCCAATGTTGTCCGCTCAAAACAAAGAAGGAAGGAACTTCACCACCATTTTTTGCGATTTGCTCAAAGGCTTGGGCTTCAGCTTGTTTCACCACATCATCCTGAATAGCGCGACGGGCATCGTTGATAGCATCAAGCTCGATGGC
The DNA here is from genome assembly GCA_035438525.1 of Pyrinomonadaceae bacterium. Classification (GTDB taxonomy): domain Bacteria; phylum Acidobacteriota; class Blastocatellia; order Pyrinomonadales; family Pyrinomonadaceae; genus JAIBCC01. The sequence goes on along the minus strand of DAORIL010000526.1, from coordinate 2,359 downwards.
AAACGAACGGGCTTCTTCCGGGTTTTGTGCATTGAGTAAATCTAAAACCAATTGAGCTTCTCCCAATCTGCCTGCGGCATTGATACGCGGGGCGAGTTTAAAACCGACATCTGAAGAGCTTAACTCCGCGCCATCTAAACAAAGGTCACACAACGCTTGCAGACCGAAGTTTTTAGTGCGGTAAATTTCGTTAAACCCAATTTTGACCAAAGCCCGTGCTTCGCCGACCAAAGAGGTCATATCAGCAATCATTCCCAGTGCGACAAAAGGTAAAAGCGAACGCAAATGGTCATCCAAATTGGCTGAATATTTTGATTTACGAAGAAGTGCGTGAGCAAGTTTGAAGGCTACCCCAACACCCGTTAATGATTCCATTTCCGCATCACAATCGTTGCGATGCGGATTAATCAAAGCGTATGCGTCGGGCAATGAATCCCCGTCAGGCTGGTGATGGTCGGTGATAATAATATCCATCCCGTTATTTTTTGCCCAGACCAGAGGTTCAAAGGCGCGAACTCCGCAATCAACACTGATAACAACTGAAACGCCTTCAGCCTGGAGTTTTTCCAAAGTGGCTTGCTGAATACCATACCCGTCACGGGTGCGGTGCGGAATATGAACAATTAAAGGCAATTTCAAAATATTGAAAGTTTCCTGCAAGACGAACGAACCAGTCACTCCATCAACGTCGTAATCGCCGTAAACCGCAATTTTTTCGTTATTTTTAACGGCTTGGATAATCCGCTCAACTGCTCTGTCCAAATCTTTTAAGTTTGACGGGTCGCTCAAATCAGCGAGCACAGGATTCAGAAAAGCATTTACGGTTTCAACTTTCAGCCCGCGTTTATCCAGTAATTGAGCAAATATATTGGAACAATTGAGATGTTGCTGAAGCTGGTTAATATTGTCGGGTGAGACAGTTTCGTTACTCGCGGATTGTATTTTAGTGGCTATGCTTGAATTAATCATAAAAATATCCTCTCTCTAATGACTAAGATTAACAAAACACTGAGGGCTTGGCTGAAATATCAATTTAGGTTTGGTTTCATATTAAAGGTTTTTAAATTTTTGTTACTGACAATGATTTTTCCCTCAGATGGTGGTAATGAAAGTAATGCTTCAAAAATTCTCTTTTAGCTTCTTTCCACTCCCAACAATGGAGAGAGATCTTTAGTTCGGGTAAGCCGGAAAATTGCCATTCTTTGCGGGGATTGACCAGCAATTGTGCTTCCAGATCACAAATGCGTAGATCAATTCTTTTGATAAAACGGTGATGAGTGGCGGGCAAATTAAAAAAGGTAAAAATTGCTTCATCCCAAGACTTCTCCAGACGACGATAAAATTCAAATTCGGGCGTATGCTTGACGGGTTGGGGAATATCACACAAATAAGCTTCACTACCGTCGTGCAACAGTCCGGCGAGGGCTAATTCAGGATTATTGGTAAGCTGGAAGAGGTATTGACTAATTAAAACGGAATGTTCGGCGACGGAATAATATTCTTTGACCGCCCCGTTAAAACGAACTTTCATTGCCAGATGATGTGCAATATCCAAAATATCAATCTGATTGGTTGAGGGTTGAAACGGATTTACTTTTTTTCCGGTAAAAGTTTGGACCCAATCGGGTGCCGGAGACTTGGGTTGTTGGATAGCTACTGTTTGGTTGGTCAAATTAATCATTATATTTACCTGAATTGTTTTGCTTCGGTTTACGGGAGTTGAAAATAAGCGGGTAATTTGAAATTAAGGGAAGTGAGATTTAGAATCTCACTTCCCTGTCGTGTAGCCGCCCCCCCGGGAAACTACACTACACTTGGTAAGTCCTTCAAGCGGTGGCTTGGGTCGGATCGGATTTGGTTTTGAGTCGTTCTTCCAAAACAGTGTTATATTCTTTAAAAACTTCCTCACATTGTAATTTGGTGACCGTGCGGGGAGTTTTGGCATCACCAATGATAGTGCCGAATTTAGCTTTAATATCGCTCGGCGCATGAAGTTTTAAGCCGAATTTGCGATTAAGTTCAATTTGTAAATCTGATAATTTTTTTAACTGGTCATTGGTGGCCAAATTGGGATTGATCTGAGCCACATTGGTTGGATACTGCCGATTTTTATTAGAGTTTTGATTCTGATTGGCGTTCTCGTCCTTTTCCCGTAAATCCCGACCAATCCCGAATTTGACTGCGGCTCTTTTGAGGGCATCGTGTTCGGCTTTCTTAATGCCGGTTTCGCTGTCTGCCGCCCCTGTGCCTAAACCTTCCCTGCTGATCCCGTCAATCGTAATCACGGCGGAAACCGCGACAAATTTGTTGATCTCTTGGATTTTTTTGATGGTATAAGTCCAACGGGGAAAGACAATAT
>DAORIL010000525.1:0-4979 GCA_035438525.1 Pyrinomonadaceae bacterium | reverse complement strand
GTCCCTCGTTGTCCGCCGTATAAATTTTTAATATATAAACATCGGCAGGCAATTTTAAGGCAGACACGAAGAAATTAAAATTTCCACTTTTGGTCGGCGAAACCCGGCTGGTAAAAACGCTTTTATTTTGCGAATCGATAATTTCAGCCAAAAAAACTGTATTCTTTTGACCCATAGGTGCATTCAACTTTAAACGAACTTGCGGTTTGGTTCGTTCGATCCGAACTTTGCGTAAATCTGTTTCTCCGCGCACGGCTTCGTCCGGGTAAAGTTCAATATTGGTTGTATTTAACGCCAACTCATCACTTTGGCGGATTGGCTGTTTATTTTTTTCTTTGTTAGGTTGCAGGTTTGCCTCAGCCTTGGACGAACTTTTCGGCTGAACGTGATTTGTATTTGAAATGATTAATTGATCTTTGTTTTTTGTTGAATTATTCAAATCGGCGACTTTTGTATCGTTTTGCAATTCCCGATTCGGGATTTCTTTGTTTTGTGAAATTGTCGGAACAACCCCATTAGACCTTGAAATGTTTTTAGCAACTAAAGGATTATTAGAGGCAGAATTTCGTAGAACGAAAAAAATTATACCAATTGCCATTAAAAGTAAAACTGCAAATGCTGCAGTGGCAAAATTAAAGTTAAATAAGTCCAAAAAACCTTGTAGGAACGGATTTTTGGGTTTATTTTCCAAAATAAATTCACGGACAGGATTTTGTTCTTTATTCAGACCCATCTGAAATTGCGCCCATTGTTCATCGAGATTTTCATTGTTCGGCGAAATCTGTGCAGTTGATTCGGTAAATTCATTCATTTCCAAAAGCAGATCAGTGCAGCGCCGGCATTTGATCAAATGAATTTGAAACTGCTGTTCGAGTTGGGGCGAAGACAGTTTTCCGTATTGATAGGCGATAATTTCATCATCGGTCAAATGCCTTTCAGCAAAATCTTTTGAATTGTTAGTAGTTTTGTTCAAAATTTTTAAAATTTGACCTCCTCAAAATATTCGCCAAGTCTTTCGCGCAGACGTTGCCGTCCCTGAAAAAGATGCGCTTTAACAGTTTGCTCCGAAATTCGCATTACAACCGCGATTTGACGATAACTCAAATCCTGAAATACCCGCAAAATCATACATTTACGCATTTGTTCGGGCAATTCCTCAATCACTGTCCGAAGTTGTTCCCTTTGCTCTGTTTGTAACAAGTTGTCAAGCGGCGTTACAAAACTTTCATCCCGCAAATGAAGGTCAGAATCCGTTTTATCTTCGAGCGAAACGATATCGGCGGTGCGTTTTTGGGCAGTTTGCCGTTCAATTTTTTGGCGATAGACATTGACCGCTATTTGCCAGAGCCATGCTTCAAATGGGGCGTCGCCGCGAAATTGCTCCAATTTATTATAGACCGAAAAAAAAGTTTCTTGGGTTAGGTCGAGAGCCTCTTCGGGCGAAAAAGTTTTGCGTTGGAAAAATCTTTGCAGTGGACGGAAATAAAAATCGAAGATCTGCCGAAAATTTTGTTCAATCTCGATACCCCGTTGCAAATTGGCAACCGCCTGTGTGATTTGAGGATTTTGAGGAGTTTTTTCAGACATTAGAAATGTATTTGCAAGTGAATCCGAACAAGGTAAAGAAAATAATAGAATATCCTAATAATAACAACAATTCTAAATTACTGAAAATCTTTGATTTATTGAATTTCTAAATTATCTAATCAAAATTGATTCACAGTTCAGATGCACAGTTCAACTAATACGGTTGATAATTGTTTTCAAAAAAAAATTTAAAAGTTCTAAACATTAGTGTTGGATTTCGGTCTTACACACTGTCGAAATATTTTATTACCATCGTTGACTGCGTTCGGGTGGTTAATGGTTTGAAATGAAAGAAAATCAAAATGAAAAATCAAAACAATCGGCAACAATCATTATTAATGTTAGCAATAGCAATCTTATTTGTCCTTGGCATATTCGATTCTATGTTTGCTCAGGGGATCGGAACAAAATATGCCGCGCGTGATCCGCGAACCTGTGCCGATAAAACTTCGCCCAAAATCGGCGCACCTTCACCAGCGCAAGCCGCGCAGTATGTTGTTTGCAGTTCCGAACACGTAATTAACGATCTGTATCTGGTTGAAAATGTCTCGGTGCAAATCGGTAAAGGGAGACCTTACAACATTCGGGAAGATATAAATTTTCCAGATATTGATACGAAATTTCCGGTCTATCCAATACACGGTAGTCTGACTAAATACGACTGCGGCGTAATTTATCTCGACCGCTCGAATTTAAACCGCAATTGTTCTGTCTATGACCAATCGAACGCGAAAGGGGCTTGTTACAAAGACAATTTCGGCGATTGGCGGTGTGCAATGACGGATGCTTCAGGTCGATTGATTGCCGAAAATCAGCCGCCGCCCGGAAGAGAAGTTGTCAAAACTGCCCCAAAAGATAAATCAACCGCGCAAAACAATCAACCGAATACCGAGACGCAGGCTGAGAACAAAGACGAACCAGACTACCCGAAACCGGATTTCTCTGCGATGGAAAAATGGTTTGAAATCATCCGATATGAATACGTTCCGCTTGAAAAGACGATGTATGTATATCTCAAACCAAAAGTGGATTACCGCAATAGACCGACCGAATTTCAAATGTAGTATCGTGATAAAGACGGCATTTTGTTTCAGGACAAAGAAGTTTCATATTTTCACCAAATGCCTGGCACAAATGAAGGAGCGATCGGCGAAACGGTGAAAGTCTTTGTCACTACCCCAACCGAAAAGAATCTGGGAAATATCGCTTCCGCAAAAGCCGTCAGAATCGTCAGGTAAAAATTAAACAGTTTAAAAGGAAAACTAAAATGAAAAGGCAAACCAATCAACGCCCCCAATTTTTAATGTTGACAGTGATCGCAACATTCTTTTTGCTCGGCGCGTTCAATTCAACTTTCGCCCAACCGGGCAGCGGAGCGAAATACGGCTCGCGCGACCTGACAACTTGCGACGATACAAAAGCTCCAACTAAGGGAGCAATTACAGTGGCGTTAGCGGCGCAATATGCTCGCTGCACTTATGAAAAGGCTGATGGAAATTCTATTGGTCTGCTCGAAGACCTTAAAATCCAAGTCGGTGGAGCTGTGCCGTTTAGCCGGAAAACTTATCCATATGCATCGGACGTTGAGCCAACGACACTGGTTTATCCATTGCGCGGCAGCTACAAAAATTACCTATGCGATGCGATTTCCGACGCATCGGAAAACAGGGGGGCAAACTGCACCGTGTTCGTCAACACGAAGGCGGAGGGCGTTTGTTGGAAAACGACTTTCGGAGATTGGTGGTGTGCGATAACGAATGGCGGTGGTGCCAACGAAAGTGGTCTGACCGAATATAAAATGCCGCCGCCGAGCGGCGCAAAGACTACCGCCACCAAAGATAAGCCGGCGGACAAACAAATTTGCCAAAAACCGAAAATAAAACAACTGCCGTTAACGGTAAAGATGAAAACGGTTTTCCAAAACCCGATTTTTCAGCGATGGAGAAATGGTTCGAAATTGCCCGCTTCGAATATCCCACACCTCCAGAACGCAATATGACAATTTACATCAAACCGAAAGTTGATTTCAAACAGAGAATGATGGCTTTCAAGATGGAATTTCTCGATAAAGACGGAATCATCGTCGGAACGGACGCTGCTTGGATTTGCTGTTCAATGCAGCTCGGAGATACTGAAACCGGTAAAGTTGGCAAAGTTACAATGCAGGTGCCGAACGAACGCGAAATTGAAAAAGTTGTCAGTGCGACCATTATCAGAATTAAAGACAATTATTAAAATATCATAAAAATTGGAGATGAAATGGAACCAATTGATGAATTAATTCCGCTAACCACCGAAGATTTAAAATTACTCGAAGCTAATAAAACTAAAAGTAACCTCGGGTATGGGATTTTAGCTCTATTTATATTTCTTTTAGCAGCAGTCGGCGTTTGGTATTTATACAATGTTTCTTTTTGGCTGACGCTTATCTCGGGAGGAGTTTCCTTTTTATTTTTAATTATCAGCGCCCTAATTTTCTGGCTTGGTCCTAGTGAAAACATGGATGTCTTACTCGACATTTGCGAAGGCAAAAAACGAAGAATCGTTGCTCCTATAGAAACCAAGGAGGTAATTGAAATAGTTCCTAAAACGCCAAATTACAGAAACGGTCATGTTCCTTCACCAACATCAAAACTAATAAAGGAAATCAAAAATTCTTCTGCCCCGCTTAATTTGGAATATTGGGTAACGATCAAAGGATTTAAATTTCCGCTGTCAGAAAAGGAATATTTAACTCGTTTTAGAAAAGGTAGTTTAGTTGAATTTCATGTTACTCCCCATTCCAAAACAATTCTTTTATGGATGGTGGAAATTGACTAATTAAATTTATTAAAAGTGAAAATTCAATAAAAAAAACCAGTAACTTAAACTAAACATTTTCCAGCAGTAAAAACTGCCATCAATATTTTAGGCGCTTTCGATTGGAGGTTTGGGAAATGAATCGGGGCAATCTTATGGCTCAAGTCTTATGGAAACGCTTCCCTCAAAGGGGTATGCTGACGGCTTTGAGTTGGCAGTTCCTGGCAAAGACATAATTTTGTCACAGCAAGGTAATTTTTCAAATATTATTTTGCCGACAGGATAAAAAACGGTTGAACTAAAAAGCGACAAAAAATTTCAATTAATCAACTTTAGAATAAAAATCAATATGAAAAAAATTCAAACTATCTCTTTAGCACTATTATTGTTGGTCATTGCTTTAGCAATAACAGTGACTTCAACAAACGGACAAACACCAACTCAGACGATGACGGATAAAGCTCGAAACGCACCGTGCGCTGACCCTTGGATCAATATTGCTTTTCAGCAACTCGGCTATGGAACTCCGGGAGGGTTCAGCAACATCGGCGACTGTAACACCGCGCTTTATAACAATGGAAGCTGGAATAATT
>DAORIL010000524.1:0-4984 GCA_035438525.1 Pyrinomonadaceae bacterium | reverse complement strand
GGTTTTCTTGGATTACTGCATATGGAAATCATCCAGGAGCGTCTGGAACGTGAATTTAATCTTGATCTGATCACCACCGCGCCGGGTGTGCGTTATCGCGTAACCACCACCGATGGAGAAGTTACCGAAGTTGATTCGCCCTCCAAAATGCCGGATACAGGCCGAATTGAAAAAATTGAAGAGCCGTTTATCGAAGCTACAATTCTGACGGCGGACACTTATTTAGGTGGAATTTTATCGCTTTTGGACGAAAAACGCGGAATCCAGAAAAAATTTGAATACATTACGGACAGTCGCGTGATGTTGGTTTATTCCCTTCCGCTTAACGAAATCGTTTTGGATTTTTATGACCGTCTCAAATCAGTTTCACGCGGTTATGCTTCGCTCGATTATCATTTTTCGGATTATCAGGAAAGCGATCTGGTCAAACTCGATATTTTGGTTTCGGGTGAGCCGGTGGACGCACTCGCTTTGATTTTGCACCGCGCCACAGCTGACAAAAAAGGTCGCGCCATCGCCGCCAAAATGAAAGAACTCATTCCGCGTCAACTCTTTGAAGTCCCAATCCAAGCCGCCATCGGCAACCGCGTCATCGCCCGCGAAACCGTTAAATCAATGGGCAAAAACGTTATCGCCAAATGCTACGGCGGCGATATTTCCCGCAAACGCAAACTTTTGGAGAAACAAAAAGAAGGTAAAAAGCGGATGAAGAAAGTCGGCAGAGTTGAGATTCCACAAGAAGCATTTTTGGCAGTTTTGAAGGTGAGTGAGGGGTAAAAAGTGTTAGTTACGACCAAGCTAAAATTTCCACTGCCGAAGACTATGGCTTATCCAATTGGAGCAGAGGCAATTAGCAAGGCATTTGTTGATTTACCACAATTTGAGCAACTCAATATTTGGTTTACAACTACGAATTTTGCTTTTGCTTCTGATTTTCAGGAAGCTAGAAAACAAAATAAGTCTTATGAAATTTTTAGAGTATCTATGATTCATCCGCTGAAAAGTCTTGCTTCCAGCAAGCAATTTATTGAAGAAGGATTTTATAATGAAAAATGGGAAATTCATGTTTATCCTGTGCCGAGAGAGGTGAAATCATTTGCAAAACAATTTCTGATAAATGAAATATTGCCTAAAGCAAAAGAATGGATGGAAACACCACGAACTGAAATTTGGAGAACAGGTAGAAAACATTTTAGAGCTTTATTTAAGGAAAATGAGCCTCAAATATTTATAGAACAAGATTGAAATGTTGAAGCAATGATTCAAGACGTGCGAAAGATTATTTCAGTTGGGCTAAAATTATAATTTCGGTCATCAAAACTATGAAATTTCGACATTCCTTTCCTTCGGTCAAAATATTATTCCTCGCTTTTATCTTATCTGCTTCTCTGCTGCAAGGTTTTGCCATTGAAACAAAGCAATATTACATCAACCCCACCATCGGCAATGATTCAAATGACGGATTATCACCGCAAACTCCTTTCAAGACAATCCAACACGGATTAGATATTGCCGAACCGGGAACAATTATCAATTTGGCGAAGGGGATTTACCACGAAACTCTGACTACAAAAATAAATGGAACTGCCGATGATCCGATCATTATTCGCGGCTCGGATCAGGCAAAAATGTCCAATAATCGTCATCAAACGGTTCTATACGGAACGGGACGAATCATCAATATTAATCATAGTTTTTACAAGCTCGAAGGATTTGCAGTTGACGGACAAGAAGCTCTTGCTAATAAAGAATTTCCGACGAAACCGGAGTTAGTAACTGATTTTAAGGATGCCAACCGTTCCATTATTAAAGACAGCAAACTTATCTACATCGGCAGCGATGATGCGACCAGAGAATTGACCGAAATAAAAATTTTTAATATGTATTTGCGCGGAGCAGGAGGCGAATGCGTCAGACTTCGCAATGCTGCTCATCATAATGAAATATCTAATTCGGTCATTGAATACTGCGGAATGTTTGGCAAAGAAAATGGAACGGCGTTTAGATACCACAACGGAGAAGCCGTCTATATCGGGACAAGTCCGAAATCCACGACCCAGCCGATGTTTGCCAACGATACCTCCAGTTATAATATCGTCTCCAATAACATAATTTACACATTCGGCTCAGAGTGCTTTAACGTCAAGGAAAATGCTCACGACAATCAATTTGTTGATAATGAATGCCGTTATAATCTTGAACCGCTTGAGTTTTCGGGCAGCAATGTCGAACTAAGAGGAGACCATAATCTAGTTGCAGGAAATATTGTTTCCGATAGTGCCGGCGTGAATCTTAAACTAAAAAGTGATAACAAAATTTATGATAAAGGCGGTAATTTGATCATAGGAAATAAGTTCACAGGGGCAAAGGGCGACAGCATTCAAAATGAAGCTAGTAAGACGTTATTTTGCGGCAATAAAGTTGATAATAATCTAAAGGGGATAAGTTTGACCGAGGTAACAGAACCTTGTAAGGGGATCGATTAAAAGATTGAAATCTTTGCCGAAATATTAAAACTCAATCTCCTTTCTCGTATTTCTCTTTATGTTCCGCCATTAATTTTTGATAAAGCTCGTCATTTTTCGTCAGGTAATATTTTTCCGCGAAAATCTTTGCACTTTCGGCTTTTTCCGCGTCGAAACCTTTCGGCAGTTCTGGACGACCGTGCGAACCGGAAATGCCTTTTTTATTAGCAGGAACCGGACCATCATATTTTTTACCGGACGGATGATTGGCGTAGCGTCGGGAACGGGTAATTCCCATCTGCAAAAATTTTCGTGCCATATCCATTCCGACAAAATCTTTCTGTTTTCGGTATTCAAGAAATATTTGATAGATTTTTTCGCTTGATTCTTTGGCAATTTCCGGAATTCTAAATCGCCAGTGCGGAAGGATTTCGCTCTTATAAGGCTCAACTAAAAGCACCCCTTGTTCACCTTTACCGACGCGGTATAATTCGGGCTGTTTTCGCAGATCGAGATTCTTGTAGTCTAATGAATAATTAAATTTTGCTGACATATTTTCCAATACAGGTTAGTTTAGGTAAAATTAAATTTTGTTGTCCGTATCAGACAAAACATTATCTCTAAAATCAAAAAGCAATGGATTTTCTACACAACTCGCTGGAACTGATTGAGCAATATATGCTGGTCTATGGTTACTGGACAGTATTTTTCGGCGTGATGTTGGAAAATGCCGGATTACCCGTCCCGGGCGAAACGATTCTGCTGATTGCCGGATATTTTTGCTCTACCGAACAGTTTAACCTGCCGTTGGTGATGGTAATTGCTGCGACCGGTGCGGTAATCGGCGATAATATCGGGTTTGCGATCGGACATCATTACGGGCGCGGATTTTTGCTGCGGGTTGGTCGTTTTTTCTTTCTCACACCGCACCGTCTCGCCTATATGGAAGAATATTTTCATAAACACGGCAACAAAACGGTGTTGGTGGCGCGATTCATTACGGGGTTGCGCGTCTTTGCAGCTCTGCTCGCGGGTGCGTCCAATATGAAATGGCGCATCTTCTTGTTTTACAATGTTTGCGGCGCAATTCTGTGGTCGGTGGTCATCACCATTTTAGGCTATCTTTTTGGTCATAGTCTGCCGCTTCTTTTGAAATGGGTTGGTCGCAGCGGAACGATTTTTTTAATTGCAGCTATCGTGATTGGAGTTATTTCCTGGCGAATTTATCGTCATAAAGTTGAAGATTAAAAATTATGTGCAGAAATATCAAACCTTTATACAATTTTGAACCGCCCACGACTGATGGAGAAATTCGGGCAGCAGCGATTCAATTCGTCCGCAAGATCAGTGGATTTAGTAAAGTTTCGACGATTAATGAAAAGGCTTTTGAAATTGCGGTTGCAGAAATTACCGAATCTGCTCAAAAATTACTCGATTCACTGATTACCAATTCTCCGCCAAAAAACCGCGAAGTTGAACAGGCTAAAGCCAAAGAGCGAAACCGTTTGAGGTTTGGGGATACAAAATAGACGAACTTTATCCAAAAAAAATCTTTTCATCTGAATAAACTTAGTTTAAGCTAGGCGCATCACAAATTTGAATCCAGGTTCAAAATAATTCAAAGGAGAATCTCTATCAAGATGAAAAAAAACCAACCTAAATCACCTTTTATTTTTCTAGTTTTAGCCCTTTGTCTCATCCTGACCAGTTCGGGCAAAGCTCAAACGATTGATGAACTGCGAAAATCCGCATCAGATTTAATCAAGCAAAATAAATATATCGAAGCACTTCCTTTGTTGGAAAAAATTGCTAAAGCTGACCCAAATGATGCTGAAGTCCAATTTGATTTAGGGTTTGCTTTGATCAGTAAAGCAACAGCTACAAATGATGAAACAACTCGGCGACAACTAAGGATTCAATCAAGAAATGCTTTCCTAAAATCTCGCTCACTGGGAAAAGATAGCCCGCTACTTGATGGAATGATCGAATCAATTTCGCCTGATGGAGTTGAAAAAGGAAAGTTTTCGTTTAATAAAGAAGCTGAAGATTTTATGCGCGACGCAGAAGCTTCATTTGCCAAAGGCGATTTAGATGATGCGTTCGACAAATATCAAAAAGCGTTGACGATTGACCCCAAAATTTATTATGCCGCACTGTTTTCGGGAGATGTGTTTAAAGAAAAAGGAGATTTTTTCCTAGCCGAAGTTTGGTATAAAAAAGCTATTGCCATCAATCCTTATATTGAAACAGCCTATCGTTATTCAGCAACCCCGCTAATGAAGCAAAAGAAATATGACGAAGCTCTGGTTCGCTACATTGAATCTTATATTACGGAACCTTACAGCAAATTTGCAATCTCGGGCTTGACTCAATGGGGACAAGCAACCGGTAAACGATTGGGACATCCACGAATTGATATTCCCGAATTGGAGATTGGCGCAGATGGTAAAGCAAAATCAACTGTAAATATAAATCCGTTAGCAGATGATGGTTCAATGGCTTGGATGAGTTATGTAACC
>DAORIL010000523.1:0-4992 GCA_035438525.1 Pyrinomonadaceae bacterium | reverse complement strand
ATAATCGCCCTCACGAACATCTACACCGATTTGGTCAAGCGGAGCAAGTGAAAACCCGTTTGGCGAAGCGTAGGAAGTTCCGCGAAGAATTTTCTTAAAGCGATATTTACCGTTTTCAATCGCGTAGTCTGCACCAAGCACGCCGACTCTCGGAACTGGTGCCCCGGCAGGCGGCGGAATATCACCTCCGCCAACGCCTAAATGGCTGACTGAAACCGAACCGAGCATTCTTTCCATCAAAGTATTCAAATCTCGTCGGCGAGTGATATTCGGCAAATAAGTGGTGTAATAATTTTCGAGTTCTTTCAAATTTTGCCCGTGATGATTCGGATCGTAAAACCAATCGCGCATAATCCGCATTGATTCGTGAAAAATCTGCCGCCATTCTTCGGCTGGATTAATTTTAATTTCCATTTTTGCTATATTTAGCTTACCTTCATCAGCCTTTGGCGGAGTTTCGGAGTTGACTACAAACCAATCGCCGCGTTTACCGTAAAGCAATTTTGAACCGTCCCGCGATAGATCAAATCCGTTAATATTTTCGACAATTTTTTGCATTTCGCCTGATTTGGCAAGGTCAAAAAGATAAACGGCAGTCGTTTGAGATTGCGAATTGAAATCCCCGGGAGTATTGCTCCATTCACCCACTGCAAGAAATAATTTTCCCGCTTTTCCCGCCAATAATTGACCGTAATCACGGGGCGGCAAAGGCAAATCTATGATGCGTTTTTCCAAATTATCAAAATCAATTTTGACCTGCGCGGAACTTTCCGTCACCTTTGCATCCGGGTTTGGTTGTCTGGTTGGTAGAATCGGCGACGGCGAATCTTTGGCTAAAACGAATGCCTGAACATTTCTGGTCACCAAGGGACGCGAAAAAACTCCGTTCAAAACTCCCCAATTAAATTCGCTGGTTAAAGCATTGCGGCTGGAGAGAAAATAAAGATATTTGCCGTTCGTATCAAAAACAGGTGATTCGGCATGTGTAATGCCGTCAGTAATTTGAGTGGACTTCTTTTGCGCCAAATCATAAATAAAAACTGTTCCGGCACGATTTTTTAAGCGTTTGGCATACGTCAGAAAACGCGAATCGGGTGAGAAATTGGCTAACCAATTATCTTGTGCTGAATAAGTTGATGAATCAACTTTGACGGTTGTTCCCGATTCGGTATCAGCCAGCCAAAGATTCAAACGGCGGTCATTAAAGACAAGTTTTTTTGAATCTGGCGACCATGCTAAATTCATATAAAGCGATGGTTTAGGCTCAATCGTAATTTTTTTGACCGAATTATTTTCCAAAGAACGAATGTGAAGTTGATATTCGCCGGATTCATCAGAAAAATATGCGACAGATTTATTATCGGGCGAAATGGTCGGATAGCGTTCCGCCGTGCCCGAAGTATTGGTTAAATTTTTTGCTTCGCTCGTAGCAACATCAAATAATAAAACTTCGCCGCGTGCGCCAAAAACTACTTTTTCGCCATTGGCAGAAGGGAGAATCTGTTCGAGCGAGCGCATTGCAGGAACCGTTCGCGGAGCAAGTTCGGTAGTATCGGGAGAGATAGAAACATTAACGATTTTGTCCTGATTAGTTGCTAAATCGAAAAGATGAATTCGTCCATCCTGAACAAAACAAATTGAATCATTGGCGGCAGATGCTATGCGGATTCCCTGTCCGATAAATTTGGTTAATTGTTTGGCTTGCTTTAATTTACGGTCATAAACAAAAAGATTATAAGTGCCTGTTCGATCTGAATTGAAATAAATTTTATCGCCAATCCACATCGGATTTTTATCGTTAAAGTTTTGATTCGGAAGTTTGTCGGTCGCGCCTGTTTGCAAATTAGTAATCCAAATCGGTGCTGCTGCTCCGCCGCGATAATAACGCCATTCGCCGAAAATAAAGATTCGCGGATTATAGGCAATCTGTTTTCCATCAGGCGAAAATGCGCCGTCAAGAGCTTGCGGAAGTGGTAAAGGTTCAGCAATTGTGCCACCTTCAACCGCCATTTTATAAAGACGAAAGACATTTTCTTCATCGCGGGTAGTCGCAAAAATCACGCTTTTGCCATCTGGTGTCCAATTGACCATGTAATCGTTTTTCGGCATCATTGTCACACGTCTGGCTTCGCCTTTGCCATCAGATGAAATGACATAAATATCCCAATCACTGCCGTTTAGCCGCGAAAACGCAATTTGTTTTCCATCCGGCGAAAAAATCGGATCGGATTCATCATTTGGCGTATTGGTTAGCCGCCGCGCTGTTCCGCCGTTTTTATCAACTATCCAGATTTTTCCGGCTGAGGCAAAAGCAATCTGTGTTTGATTGGCTGAAACTCGCCCAATCAGAAGCGAAGCATTTGTCTGTTGTGCAGAAAAAGCCGAAGTCACTGAAAATAAAATCATTAAGATTAGGATAAATTTGAACATCAAGAATCACTCCAAATTGTTTATTTTAGAAGGCGAGCAGAAAAGTTATTTTATACAGATAACACAACTTCTTAATAAATTCTTGAATAATTCAAACATTTAGGATTTAACTAACATTCGCGCGAGTTTTTTTGTATTCGGTTGGAGTAATACCGATTTGAGATTTGAAAATACGAGTAAAATGACTTTGGTCGGCAAAACCTGCGGAAAGGGCAATTTCGCTCATTGGCATATCTTTTTTGATTTGGCGGCAAGCAAATTCAATTCTTAGTTTTCTAACATACTCGCCAATTGTGCAGCCGTATTTTTCCCGAAAAACGCGGGCTAGATGCACTGAATGAACATCGGCAATTTTGGCAATCTCTTCAAGAGTAAAAGATTTGGCAAAATTTGATTGGAGAAAATCATTAACTTCTTTGATCCAAAGTGGAAATTTATCCGAGGATTTTTTTCCGTAATTTTGTTTTCGGGAAACTTCTGCCAAAATTTCGAGAATCAAACCTTCGATTGCCAATGATGAAACCTCATCTTTTCGGCTAAACTCTCGATACAAACGATTAATCAGATAAATTGTTTCACGATTAAGCAGACTTCTGGGATAATTCAAAACTTTGGAATGTTCACAAATCTGCTGATAACGTTGATGATCGATTTTGATATTCAGAATTCTCGATTTTGAATCTGCAAAATCAACTGAATGAGATTCTTGCGGAGGATGAATGATGATAGTTGAGGGCTGGCAATATCTTGATTTTTGCTCATATATTTCAGTATAAGCCCCTTGGAGAACAAGACTAAAGGATGCCGATTCATGTGTATGACGCGGCATCCTCAGTTTAGGGTGATAAAGTGATTCGGTTAAATTGAAACCTAAAGTTTGATACGCTTTGATCGCATATTTGCCTGATTCCATTGTTGAATTCATAGCATTTAATTACGCATCAATTTAAACTTTAGTTCCGCATTTTTATCATTTACCGATTAGGATCATCATCTCCTTTCTTACCTTTTTTCTTTGCGCCTTCCGGAGTTTTCTGCGGCTCTACTTTTTTGGGTGTTTCCGCAGGTTTAGGCGTAGGTTTAGGCGTTTCAGTTACTCTAGGTCTATTAGTATTTAGAGTTGGTGGCGGTTCATCATCAAGCGTATTGGTCGTATGTGGATTCACAACTCCCTGATTTGTATCAGTTGTTGTCACATCACCTGTTTTGTCGCGTTTTCCTCCAGTATTAAAACTAACTCCGAGAGTGCGCCCTTCGGCATCCGCTTTTTCCAGTTTTTCCAGCTCTTCGCGTTTTCTTTGCTCAGCCATTGCTTTAACTTCAGCCGGCATCGGCGGAGTTGCAAAAAAAGTATCACGCGGTTTGTCTTTCATAAATGGAACCATAAAGGCATTAAAATACGGAACTGCTCCGTGTCCGCCCGTCATACTGTTGCCGAGATTTTCTTTCTTTTCAGGGTTTCCCATCCAAACCCCGGTGACATAGGTCGGAGTATAGCCGATAAACCAAACGTCAGTATGGTCATTAACCGTGCCTGTTTTTCCGGCAAGCGGATGTCCGCCTGCGCTTGCCCCTGTCGCCGTTCCTCCCGCGCGAACAACACCCTGCATCATTTCGACCATTGTTCCGGCAACATATTCGCTGGTTACTTTATACGAAGTTTTTTCCCATTCCTCTAAAACTTTTCCGTCACGGTCTAAAACTTTACGGATTAAATGCGGCTCCATTCTCACGCCTTTGTTTGGAAAAACTGAATAAGCCGAAACCATTTCAATCAAGGGAACTTCCGTTGCACCTAATGCAGAAGGCAAAACCGGAGCCATCGGATGCGTGATACCGAAACGTCTGACCGTTTGAGCAACGGTTTGAATTCCAACCTGATCAAGCAAATGAACTGCCGCCAAGTTATAAGATTTTGCCAAGGCAATTTTCATCGGAACATTCGGATGACTGAGCGAACCGTCGTAGTTATGCGGCATCCATCCGCCACGTTTAATTGGCGCACCACTGACGATACTGTCAGGTGTCATTCCCCATTCAACCGCCGAGGCATAAACATACGGTTTGAACGATGATCCTGTTTGGCGAAAGCCTTGGGTTGCATTATTAAATTTATTAGTTTGGTAATCGTATCCTCCAATCATCACTGGGATTTCCCCTGTTTTGGCGTTAATGCAGACAATTGCGGCTTGAACTTCCGGAACCTGTGCAAGCGTAACTTTTAAAGTTTGATTTGCGCTATCAGATTCTTCAACCAGAAATTCTCCGATAAATCCTTTTTGCAACTCGTCTTTTGGCTTTTTACCGCTCCGCCCCATATCTTTAGCGGTAACAGTTGCTTTATATCTTCCAAAGCGGACAGTTGCCTCATCTTTAGCCGGATCAACTTTCATTACTAAACCTTTGATGTATTCACCTTTTTCATATTCATCTCCATACCAATCGGGATGTTTAAATGAATCAAGTTTGCGCTGAATTTGTTTTTCATCGGTCAAAGGTTGATTGTTTTCATCAGTTAAAATATTGACATAATCCGAACGCCATTTTTGTCCGCGGTCATAG
>DAORIL010000522.1:0-5008 GCA_035438525.1 Pyrinomonadaceae bacterium | reverse complement strand
GATCGACGAAACAATTGACGATGTTTTCAGTCTAGAAGACTCAATTTTGCAAAAGATTTTCAAATCGATGACACCGTAATTAACGGGCGAAGAACAAAATAAACATGAGAAACGCGGCACTGATAAGACGAAAGCCTACGAAGCCTATTTGCGCGGCAGATGTTATTGGCCCAGCTACACGGTCGAAGGAATTTCCAAAGCTCTGGTTTGTTATTACGAAGCAATTGCCGAAGATGAAAATTTTGCGCTGGCTTATTCTGGAATTGCCGATTACTACAATTTTTTAAGCGTTTTCGGCGTAATGTCGCCCGAAGACAGCTTCCCGGCTGCCAAAGAAGCGGCAGAAAAAGCCATTTCTCTGGACAAAAATTTGGCTGAAGCTTACACCTCGCTTGGAATTACGGCATATGGCTACGATTGGGATTATCAAAAATCAAAAGAGTATTTGGAAAAATCGCTCCAACTTAAACCAAATTCGGGCGAGGCGCATCTTTGGTATGGCTATCTCTGCGGGCTTTTAGGAAATCACGAAAAAGCCATCAAAGAATTGGAAAAAGCTGAAAATTTGAATCCGCAATCGCCTTCAATTCCAGTTTCTTATGCGCTGACTTTGCGAAATGCCCGCCAATTTGAAAAAGGTTTAGCCAAATTGCAACGGGCGTTGACAATCCAACCAAATAATCCGACTGCACTGCAAGGCTATTGCTGGTTTGTCAATGGACTTAAAAATTTTGATGAAGCCGAAGAAATGTGCAAAAAAGCCGTCGAAGTTTCGGAGCGGCAAAATTTACCTCTTTACGCCTACGGATATACGCTGGCGTCCGTTGGAAAAGTAGCAGAAGCCCGAAAAATTCTCGAAGAACTAAACGAACGCCAAAAGGGTCAATATGTTCCGCCGATTTATTTTGCCTTAATTCATACGGCTTTAGGTGAATTTGATTTAGCTTTTGAATGGCTGGATAAATGCTTTGCCGTCCGTGATTTTTGGGTGATTTGGTTACCAATTGATCCGCGATTTGATAGTTTGCGTCAGGATAAAAGGTTTGCGGAATACTGCCAACGAATCAAACCTCTTACATCAACCGGCGATGAAATTCATCAATCACACATTGCCACAAAAATTTTTGTAGCTGAAACCGAACCAAAAACGAAACCGCTGCCGGTTAAACCAAATTTCTTTCAGCGACATAAATACAAATTTGGCGTTGCTGCGATTTTGTTAATTTTGCTTTCAATTGGTTACGCGACAGGATTTATTGCGTTCAAATTTAGCTATAACGATCTTTCTCCGGAGTTACAAAATCAATCAGCAACCAAACGCACGATGGCAATTTTGCCGTTCAAAAACGAAACCGGAAACCCTGAAAATGACTTTTTGTGCGATGGGTTGAGCGACAATCTTATCAATCGTCTCTCGTATTTACCGGAAGTCCAAGTCATTCCACGCTCGACCTCATTCAAATTTAAAGGGAAAGAAATTGCACCAAAACAAGCCGGAACAGAGATGAAGGTCGAAACCGTTCTCTCGGGAAAATTGAATAAACACAACGACAATGTTGAAATTTATCTCGAATTAGTTAATGTCGCGGACGGTTCTAAAATCTGGTCATCTCAATATAACCATAAAGATCTGGAATTAATTGCTTTACAGAATCAAATGGCTAGTGATTTGGCGACGCAATTCAAAAAAGGAGGAGAAGACCAAACCCTTTCCAAAAGCTTTACCGAAAATCCGAAGGCTTTTGAACTCTATTTGAAAGGAGAATTTGAGCGGCAAAAATCTACACCCGAAGGCACCAGAAAAGCCATCGAATTTTATAAACAGGCTTTGGATTTGGATGCAAATTACGCTTTGGCTTATCAAGGCTTGGCTCTCGCCTATCGCAACTCGCCTGCTTATGGCACGCTTGCGCCGAATGAAGCCTATCCATTAGCCAAAGAATCGGCAATGAAAGCTCTGGCGATCGACCCAACACTCGGCACGGTGTATGTTCCGCTCGCCTCTATCAAAGCGACCTATGATTGGGACTTTGCAGGGGCAGAAAGAGAATATAAACAGGCAATTCAATTTGCACCGAACAATACTGAAGCGCATTTTTCCTACGGAAATTTTTTAGTGGCGATGGCACGCACCGACGAAGGTTTGATGCAGCTGCGAATTGCACAACAACTTGATCCACAATCAACCAATATCGCAACTAATATCGGTTGGGCATTATACATTGCGGGAAGATTTGATGAGGCTGAAACCCAAATCAAACAAGTCCTGGCCCGTGACCCGAATTTTGCCCGCGCTTATATGAATTTGGGCGAAATTTACGAGGAACAAGGAAAATTTGACGAAGCCATTGCTAATTTCCAAAAATCCAAACAACTTTCGGGAGATATATTGGCGGACATGGCTCTCGGTCATGCCTACGCCGCAGCCGGACGCAAAACAGAAGCCCTCAAAATTGCTGCCGATTTAGAATCCAAAGTTTTGAAAAAAGAAGTTTCACCGTTTTTACCTGCTGTGGTTTATGCCGGTTTGGATGAAAAAGACAAATCATTTTATTGGCTCGAACGTGCCTTTCAAGAGCGTTCAAATTGGCTGACACTGACCAAGATCGGGCGCAGATTGAAACTACTTCACAGCGATCCTAGGTTTGATGATTTATTGAAAAGAATTGGGTTTTGAGTTGAATTAGACTGATTTGTGCAAAAAAATAATATTTATAAAGATTGAGAAAAGAGGCAGAAACCCGCACGTTAGTAAGGGTGTCCAAGTTGACTAATGATAATGGTTTAGCACACTTGCTAACGCGCGTGTTTCTGCCTTTATCTCTAAGTTTTGATTATTTCTTCAAATATTTAACCATCGAAATTCGCGTTCCGTCGTCAACTTGCTCAAACGTTACTTCGTCCATTAATTTACGCATTAGTTTCAATCCCCAACCGCGCCTGCCTTCGCTTGGTTCAATATTTTCAACTGATTTTTCGATTTTATTGACGGGTAATTTTACTCCGCGATTTGAGATGGTAATGATAAGTTTATCTTCTTCGACCGTAAATTTTTGATAAATTTTTCGGTCAGGACTATGCGAATGTTCAGCGGCGTTGATGCAAGCCTCCACCAGAGCAGTTTTGATTTGGTTTATGGCACGAGGCTGAAAATCGTGGCGGCGGGCAATATCTTCGATGGCGTGGGCAGCGATCATTTCGGTATCATCGCCCATCGGCACCACCATTTCATATTCATTTGCTTTGAGCCGTTGTTTGACTAAGCCCTCCGCTTTCAGATATTTAACTAAAAACTCAACTTGCCGTCTGCTTGAGCCAAAAGCACGGCAATCCTGAAGAACTTCGCAGGCTTCGGGCGAAAAACCTTCGAGTGCAATCAGACAAATTTTGTAATTGATGAAATTGCACATCAATGCCACCATTTCCAAACGGTCACACCAAAATTCGGTCAACTCACGGGTGACTTCGAGTTTTGAATCAATTTCTGCCGAGATCCAAACGACTTCGTTTTCATCCGTATAATTGCCCTTATCAAAACCAATGGCAACCGCTGAACTGTTTTCCATTGTCAATTGGCTGATCGGCGGATAATACGCCTGACAATTTGCAGTAAAAACTATCTGCGGCAGACTGACCATTTCGCTTTCGTTTTCCAAAGATTTAGTAATTACTGCTGTTTCCTCACCTTTGTAAGTTTTCTTAAAGTCGGCGTAATTGAACAAAACACCCGGAACGGATTGGCAATCAAAAACGGCTAAAAGTTCGCGCAGACCAATAGCAGACGCATTGCGATAAAACCGGGTCATTGTGTGCGGAGCACGTTTAAGCGCACTTGCCAACATTCTGCCGACGACCAAAACCCGAGCCTCACCAATAACTTCCAGTTCATAACGGGTTTCCACATAATCGCGTAAAACCTCGTTTTCCTTGGCAAAATGAATCGTTCCTGATTTAAGGGGGATAATTTCATGAATTCTGAGAGATTGTAAAATCCGATGAAACTCTGCTTCGGAAAGTTCCAAATATTTTGCCCAGGTTTCAATTAATGATTTTTCTTCCTGATTTGCCAAAAGTTTCAAAATTCGCTTTTGAGTAGTAAAATTCGGCGCAATTTCATCAAAGATCGTATCGTAAATTTTTGCGATTCTGCCGCCCAGTAATGAATCTACATAAACTTGTTCGACCTGATTAAAGCTCGCCAGATTTTTACCGTAATCCTGTGCAGAATTAAAAATTGTTGAGATAAGCTGCGGATTTGCACCAAATTGTTGCACGATCAGATCCCGTGTTTGTTCATTTATTTTAACCTGCAATTTTTCCGAAAGGTTTTCTACCAATAATCCGGCATCCGGGTTTACCAACGGATTAAGTTTAAGTATTTCTATGTTTTGCAGCCTTGTATCTCCACCTTGCATTGCACTCAGGATAAATCGTCTGTGCCCCGCAAAAGCAAATGGAATAGTTGCACGCTGATAAATCTCTTTTATTTCGTCTAACAAATTTAAACTATTTGATGGGTTTTCGACATTCTCAAAACTGTCTAACATCAAAAAAATATTGACCCCATGAGACTTGGCGCGAAGCGGGGCACTAAAAGCTTGTTTGACAAATGAACGTTCATCTTTGAGCGGACTTTTGATCTCACATGCTAAAACCAAACGATCAATCCAATGCCCGTCAGACGGAAGCGCAAGTTCGGAAAGTTCACACACATCAGGCGAAGAATCAAGTAGTCCGACATTTGCACGTCTAAAAGCAACTACTTGAAGCAACATAGTTTGCAAAAATCGGCGGGCAGTTTCTTCGGCTGTTTCATCATTTTTGGCAAAGGAAAAATAGACCGGAATAGTATCGCCCTGTTCATAGAAAAGCTGATCGTAAGTTTGGCGCAGTAATTCAGAAAGCCCATTGTTCGGCGTGGACAAAATCAACATTCCCAACGATTTGGACTCATTTTTGGCATGACGCAATATTTCGTCCAGCTCACTGCTTCGACCGATAAAATCTT
>DAORIL010000521.1:0-5010 GCA_035438525.1 Pyrinomonadaceae bacterium | reverse complement strand
GCCCGTTTGTATAGTGATGATGAGGCAAAGGATAAAGTTTTTGAGATTGGTTGGCGCATTGCCGGAAAAATAATTGGCGGCGGATCCATTAATTCAGGTGATTGTGTCGATATGCGTGCAGCAGTCAAAGGACATCCTTATTATGCTTCAAACGCTTCTTCCAGTGCAGGTTACGACGGTTATTAAAAATAGAAAACATACGGAAGTTAAAGAAGTTTGGAAAGTTCGGGAGATTGAGAAAGTAAGATAGTTTTACTTTCTCAACTCCCAAATTTTTACTTAACTGTTTTTTTATTTGTTTTGCCACTAACTATTAAATCAAAAAAAAATCCTATTAACATACAATTCGTAATAGAATAATACTATTTTGAGGGAGGCTGATTATGGGTATTTTGGATTTAATGTCGGAAGTTGCGGTCATAGGTGTTTTGGTGGGTCACGGAGTTTCAAATATGAAAGGTTTTACTTTTGAAAGTCACAACTTTGCACCGAGCCTTCTTCCCCGTGTCGCTTATGAAATTCAGGAAGGAAAAATAGGGGTTAAATACAGCTCAACCATAGGAACGATAGCTATTTACAACTCCACCGAAAATAATTTTTATCTTGGGTTTTTGTCGGCTGATTCCGAATCAAGAAAGGCTTTGGTCGTTCACGAAGCAACTCACGCACTTTATGATTATCAGTCGGCAACAATGGATGTTGCCACGTCTGAATCAATCGCCTATATTGCCCAATGTATTTACGCCAGGGCAAATACTACCAGCACTGATCCAAATGCTCGTTTGTTTAGCGACGACCCTGCCAAAGATAAAGTTTTTGAGGTTGGTTGGAAAATTGCCGGAAAGATAATTGGCGGAGGTGCAATAGATTCAACCGATTGCACGGATATGCGGAACGCGGTCAAGAGGCACCCTTACTATGCTTCGGAAGCTTCTGACAGCGCAGGGTTTAACGGAATTTAATTTTAGATTAGGGCAATATCTATAAGGTCAAAGGGCGTATGTCCGTGACCTTTAATTTTTGCCCGAATTATTTTCCGGCAAAGAATATTTGCAGTTTTTCGCGCCTTACTTTATCTTTAGAACACTCGAAAATGAAAAATATGGTGACTCCAAAGACTTTCTTCAAAAGTTTTTGGCAAATTATCAGTATCCTAAAGATCTTTTCTTTGCAGATTTTAAGCCTTTTTCTTTTGTCATACTCCGGAGGTTTACTGGCAGAAGTTTGGGGAGTTCGCGGATGTTCGCCACGTCCCGAATTTATGGGGATCGTTTTTTATTTTACGCTGGCGTTCGGAGTAGTTTCATTTGTTGTTGCTCTTCATCCGATAATTTTCCCACGTGTTTGGCTCGAAGAGATCAGTAAGGAATTCACCGGTTCACAGGTAGGATTTCGCTTTCCTTTTTTTAGCACCCATCCAAGCTATATTTTTCTTGACGCACTGCTTTTTATTCCCGCACTGATTCTCTACTGGAATGGGCAAACCGAATCTTTGTGCGAATTCAATTCAGCCTGGGGACAAGGTGTTGCTGCGCTAATTGTTTCAATTATTTTTCCTGCCCTGAGATTGATCTTTTGGTATGTGCTGGGCAAACAAATTTACGCCATGCAGGTGCGAAATGTTTGGCTGGGAATAATCTGGTGGTATCTCTTGACATTACCTGTAATTATTATATTTTCTATAACTTACGTTGAAAATAATATTTACCCGAGATTAAATATTCCGGTGGTTGACGCTCAGACTTTCAAAAACGGATTGGATGCACATCCCGAATTTTTGGACAAAATTATTCGGCTTCGCGGAAATATAAAACAAGGAATTGCCAAATGCGGATTATGGGGTAAAAAAGACCGCACTGATTTTCCGTATGGAACTGTGGTTTTGGATATGGGCGATGGCAACGGCGAAATTATCGTGCAGGCAAAAAAGGTCAGCCACGTTGTTAATCTGGAAGCCGAAGCCGAAAGTAAAAAAGGACAGGTTTTCGAAATCTTTGGTCGTCTCAGCAAATTGCCAAATCCAGAAAAGAAAATGCTTTGCGGCATTAGTAATCTTCCTGATGACCCCCCGTTAGGCGGGCGCGCTTTGCTCGAAATCGAAATCCCGCAATAGGTTTAAAGTCGAAAAAACTTTATCGGTCGAAGCAACCAAAACCTTTTGACGCGAATCTTTTTTAGAGAAAACAGTTTAAGAAGTTTAGGAAGTTTGGGAAATAATTGTTTCTTTCTAAACTTCCCAAACTTTCACAACTTTCTAAGCTAAGAAGAAACTCTCCCCTGAGTTAAAAAATAAAAATAAGGAGTAAATAAAGATGAAAGTCTTTCGTTGGCAAGGCTTTGCGATAGCTTTGTGTTTAATCGGATTGAGTGCAAGTTTAACTATTTTGGCGCAACAGAGCGGTTCATCAGCTTCAGTTTCGCAGAGTCGTGCAGCTGCAAATTCAAATCCGCAAAATTCAGGGGCGAGGAGTTCAAATTACTATTCACCAGCCGTAACTTTTAATCTGCCAAAAGAAGTTGCGGTAGAAGAATTTGTTAATTATCACAAGCATCGTTTGCCTTTGCCGAAAGTCGGGCAAGGCGTAGCGATGGATACTCGTTGGGGAAATGATGAAATTTCCGATTCTCAACGCCAAGCAGTTTTGCAAATTGGGTTTACCACCGCCGAAGTCAATGAAAGAACTGATTTGCGCCCGTTGAATTTGGCTCTAGTGATTGATAAAAGCGGTTCAATGGCCGACAGCGATAAAATGTCGCGGGTCAAAGAATCTCTGCGGACAATGATCGGAAAATTGCGTTCAGAAGACATTGTTTCCATCGTTGTTTTTGATACGGATGCGAAAGTTTTATTCCCGGCCAATCGTATCGGAAACGGTTATGAATTGCGTCAGGCGATTGATTGTATTGAGCCGGGCGGTTCGACCAATTTACACGCCGGATTAATGCTCGGATACAAAGAAGCCAACAAAAATTTTCAAAACGGCGCAACTAATCGCGTTATTTTGTTGACCGATGGAATTGCTAATGTCGGGACAACTGAGCCTAATAAAATTGCAGCCGAATCTTCGGAATTTAACGGGCAAGGATTAGATCTTTCAACTATCGGTGTTGGGCTTGATTTGAATAACGATCTATTACGGACTTTGGCCAAATCAGGACGCGGACTTTATCATTTTATTGCTGATTATCAGGACATTGACAAAGTTTTTGTCAACGAAGTGCAAAGTCTTGTTTCGCAAGTCGCAAAACGAATTGAAGTAAATGTTGAATATGACGCTAATTTAGAAATTCAACAGATTTACGGCTATGCACCACGGACTCAGGCAAATAGTTTTTCGATTGGTTTAGACGATATGAACAACGGTTTGACCCAAGTCATAATGACACGGTTCCAGGCAAAAAATCCGTCGAAAAGCTCATCCGTTCGCATTAAACTTTCATATTTTAATGTCGAAAAACAAAGAATGGTCGAAGAAATTCAAACCGTCACTCTGCAATCTGCAGGACGAAAATATTGCGAACTTTTAGCAGATCCGGAGGTCAAGAAAAATTATACGATTGCCGAACTCGCCCAATCGCTTTTCGACATGACAAATCTCGCTAAAAGCCAAAATTACCGTCAAGCCGAAAATGTCTTAAATTATTCCGTTGCTGCGACTTACCAGCGTTTTCCGAATATGGAGGACAAAGATGTCAAATATATTTTGAATATTATCGAAAATTATCAGCGCGATTTAAAAGCGGTGAACCGGCAAAGAGGAAACGACGATTGCGGGAAGTGTAATTAAATTGGTTAATTGTTAATTATCAATTGTTAATCGGATTTGATTTCCAATAAAATAGTCTAAAATGAAAGTAAAAAGGCGAATTTATTTTTGCCTTTTTACTTTTTACTTTTTACTTTGGAAGCCTTTGCGTTGAAAATATAATTGATGAAAATCAAATCTATTGAACTAATCGAAATCAATTTACCGCTAGTCCATTTTTTTGAGACGAGTTTTGGACGAACTTACGAGCGCAGAATTATTTTAACCAGAGTCGAAGACACTGCCGGAAATGAAGGTTGGGGCGAATGCACGGCAGGCGAAACTCCTTCGTATTCAGAAGAATGGACGGAAAGCTGCTGGGAAGTAATGGAAAAAATCCTTGCTCCAATGGTGGTTGGAAAAGAAGTCGAGTCGGCGGAAAATATTTGGAATGTCATGAAAGAAATTCGTGGCAATCGAATGGCAAAAGCGGCGATTGAAACGGCTTGTTGGGATTTGGAGGCAAAGAAATTAAATGTTCCGCTGTGGCGACATTTGGGCGGTGTCAATCAGGAAATTTCGTGCGGTGTTTCGATTGGAATTCAAGATACGGTTGAACAACTTTTAGAGAAAATTAAAACTGAAATTGACGCCGGGTATCAACGTATAAAAATTAAGATTTCGCCAAAATGGGATTATGATGTCATCAAAAAAGTGCGTGAAACTTTTGGCGACATTCCGCTGATGGGCGATGCGAATTCGGCTTATACTCTGGCTGATACCGATTTGTTCAAGCGAATGGACGAATTTAAATTGATGATGTTTGAACAGCCTCTGCCGCACGACGACATCATTGACCATGCTAAATTGCAGCGTGAAGTTTCAACTCCGATTTGCCTTGACGAACCGATAAAATCTCCCGAAGATGCGCGCAAAGCAATCGAACTGAAATCAGGAAAAATCATTAATCTCAAAAACGGACGAGTCGGCGGCCATAATCAGTCTAAAAAAATCGAACAAATCTGTCGGGAAGCAGGACTGCCGGTTTGGTGCGGCGGAATGCTCGAATCGGGAATCGGACGCGCTCATAACATCGCAATTTCCACGCTGGCAGGTTACACCATGCCGGGAGATGTATCTGCCAGCAAACGCTATTGGCACGAAGACATTATTGAACCTGCGGTTGAAGTCAGCGAAAAAGGAACGATTATTGCTCCCGAGGGGGCAGGAATCGGGTTTGAAATAAAGCGGGATAGAATTGATA
>DAORIL010000520.1:0-5015 GCA_035438525.1 Pyrinomonadaceae bacterium | reverse complement strand
AGTCGGTTTGATAAATTGCCGTGGAATTGATCCGCCAGTAATTTTATCTTCAAAGACAAAGCCTTCGTTTGGAGCCGGTTCAATTTCGAGTTCAACGTGAGCAAATTGTCCACGTCCACCGGATTGCTTCTTAAAGATTTCTTTTCCTTGAGCTGGGATCGTAATTGTTTCACGATAAGCAACTTGCGGTTTTCCGACATTTGCCTCAACGCTAAATTCGCGCTTCATACGGTCAACAATAATTTCCAAATGAAGTTCACCCATTCCGGCAATAATGGTTTGCCCTGTTTCGTGGTCAGTATTGACGCGGAAACTTGGATCTTCTTGAGCTAATTTACTCAGCGCAAGTCCCATTTTATCCTGATCAGCACGAGTTTTTGGCTCAACTGCGACGCGGACAACCGGATCAGGAAATTCCATCGATTCAAGAACAATCGGTTTACTTTCATCGCAAACGGTTTCGCCGGTAGTGACGTTTTTCATACCGCCAATAGCGACAATTTCGCCTGCGCTCGCTTCCTCAATGTCCTCTTGTTTATTCGAGTGCATTCGGAACAAACGACCAACTCTTTCTTTACTATCCTTAATTGGATTGTAAACATAAGAACCAGCTTTGATAGTTCCGCTGTAGATGCGAACATACGAAAGTTGACCTAAATATTTGTCAACTGCGAGTTTGAAAACCAGTCCTGCAAACGGTGCTTTCGCATCCGGATCCCGGGTTTCAACTGCATCAGTATCAGGATTAATCCCTTCAACTGCCGGAATATCAAGCGGGCTCGGCAAGTAATCAATAACGGCATCAAGCAATGTTTGAACACCTTTGTTTTTGAAAGCTGAACCAGTTACAACCGGAACAATTTTTGATGCCAGCGTTCCTTTACGGAGTGCTACACGAATTTCATCTGCCGAAATTTCTTCACCTTCGAGAAATTTCATCGCAATATCATCATCAATATCTGCAACGGCTTCGATGAGTTTTTCGCGTGCTTCATTGGCGGCATCTACTAAATCAGCCGGAATATCTACAACCGAATATTCTGCGCCCTTGTTTTCATTTTTCCAAATGAGTCCTTTCATTTGAATCAGATCAACAACACCTTGGAGATGCTCTTCTAATCCGATCGGAATCTGGAGAGCAACCGCATTTGCGCCTAAGCGAGTCAAAATTGATTGAAATGAACGCTCAAATGAAGCACCTGAACGGTCTAATTTATTAATAAAACAGATTCGGGGAACACCATATTTATCAGCTTGTCTCCAAACTGTTTCAGATTGGGGTTCAACCCCGGCAACTCCGTCAAAAACACAAACCGCACCATCAAGCACCCGCAAACTTCGTTCAACTTCCATTGTGAAGTCAACGTGACCCGGAGTATCAATAATGTTAATTCGATGTTCGACACCGTTTCTTTTCCAAAAGCAAGTTGTGGCAGCAGAGGTAATGGTAATTCCGCGCTCTTGTTCCTGCGCCATGTGATCCATGATTGCAGTGCCTTCGTGAACTTCGCCGATTTTGTGCGATCTACCTGTGTAGAAAAGGACACGCTCAGTAGTCGTGGTTTTACCCGCGTCAATATGAGCCATAATCCCAATGTTTCTAAATTTGTCTAATGAAATCTTTGACATTTTCGTTAATTGTTAATTGTTAATTGTTAATTGTTAATTTTGCCTTATAGACTTATTAACCATTAAACACTAACCATTAACCATTCTTAAAACCTATAATGTGCAAACGCTTTGTTTGCTTCTGCCATGCGGTGAACATCGTCTCGTTTTTTCACTGCACTACCGCGATTGTTAATGGAATCAAGCAATTCGCCTACTAATTTATCTTCCATCGTTTTTTCGCTGCGTTTGCGAGCGTTTGAAACAATCCAACGAATTGCTAAAGTATTTCGGCGATCCGGGGTGACCTCAAGCGGAACCTGATAAGTAGCACCACCGATCCGGCGTGATTTAACTTCTAAAGTCGGTTTGACGTTATCAACTGACTTTTTGAAAATTTTCAAAGGATCTTCGCCGGTTTTTTCACCGATTTTTTGCATCGCACCGTAAAACAGTTTTTCAGCAACGCTCTTTTTACCTTCCCACATTAAACCGTTGATAAACTTTGTCACCAACACGCTGTTATAAATCGGATCCGGTAAAACTTCTCTTTTTCCTGCAACTCTTCTTCTTGGCATAACTATTTTTTAGCTGTTCCCGCTTTTGGACGCTTAGCACCGTATTTTGAACGGGCTTGGTTACGATTGGCAACGCCCGATGAATCAAGCGTTCCACGAATAATATGATAACGAACACCAGGTAAGTCTTTGACCCGACCACCGCGAATCAGAACAATCGAGTGTTCCTGTAAATTGTGTCCGATACCCGGAATGTAGCTCGTGACCTCAATTTGGTTGGTCAAACGAACACGGGCAACTTTACGCAACGCTGAGTTTGGTTTTTTCGGTGTTTGTGTATAAACACGGGTGCAAACTCCGCGTTTTTGCGGATTTGCCTGCAAAGCAGGACTCGCCGTTTTATATTTGACGGCTTGACGACCTTTGCGCACTAATTGGTTAATTGTTGGCATAATTTCCTTAATTAAAGCAATAAAGAGCCTTAACCTGACTCTTACCGAAATATATTCGGCAGTAAGCACAAGCGGCTACCTTGTGTCTGAATAAAATTTAATTGGGATTGTCTAAAAGTTTATTTAACTTAAGCGCGTAGATTTGACCTTCCCTTGAATTTGTTTAGCCTTAACTTTGCTGTAGCGTGGTTGGCTGTTTGTTAGCACTAATAACCTTGATTATCTCAATTTACGCTACAATAACTGTTGACGTTTTATTAAACGCTCTACGCATTGTCTTCGAGACGTTCTGTGTCCGAAACTAAAGAGTTTATATAAGAGGAAAAACAATGTCAAGCGCACTTTGCATATTTCAAATTTTCTCGGTAGAATTTTTCTTTTACTAACGATAGAAAATCAAATCCATTACATTATTAAATAAATTACAGAGGTTTTATGGCTACAAATTTTGAAAACTTCCTAAATAGTCTTGATGAAAAAGCATGGTATTCAACCATCGAATCATTACTTTTCGACATTCACGAAGTTGACCGCATTGCAACCCAAGTCTGGTTTCGCTTTTATCCGTTGGAACTTTTCCGTTATTTAGAAACGGTTGAAGATAAAGCTGCCGCACTTCACGGATTTGCGATGCAAGGCGATTTTGAATTAAAAAATCAAATTGATACATCCCACCATTTTTTATATGGACACCGTTATTGGAACACCGTTAAAAAGGTAATCGAGAAAAAAGCTGATTCATTTAGTGGCACTTCAAGTGATTTGGCAATTGAAGTCAAACAAATTGCTCAAGACGTAGCTAATGAAACAAAAGCAAAGGTTAATTTGACCCTGGGAATTTCTTTGGTTGGATTGATGACTTTGGTGCAGGTTGGAATTGAAAACTTTAAAGCCGCCGCCGGCGAAGTCAAAATTTCCGAGGATAAATCGCCTGCTTCAATTTTGGCTGAGCGTGCCAAGGATGATTCACAAGGAATGTTTGGTTTCTTAAAAACTGTGGATAAGAAATATTCTGTGAGTTGGAAGGATGCTTTTGGTAACGGAAAATTTGCAATAATCAGTGATGAAGATATTGCCACTGCCTCAGCCAAGGACCAATCTCAAAATTGGAAAGCTAAAGATGACCGTTGCTGGGAAGGCGTAGTTCCGGTCGAATGCCGTTCGGCTTCGTGCGGAACTTGTTGGGTCGGAGTTTTGGGCGGGGCGGAAAAATTGACCGAGGTTTCTCCGCGTGAAGCTAAACAAATGAAGGTTTTTGGTTACAATCAACCTGAAGGAAAACATCCCTTTATGCGCCTTGCTTGTCAATCAAAGATTTCGGGTAATGTGACGATCGTCATTCCACCCTGGAACGGAGTTTTTGGAAAGAAAGTTTATAATAACGTAGCTGATGTTGATTTGGAACCCGCAACTACTTCCGCCCAAAAATTACGCGAAACCATTGCCGATGCAACCAGCGGAATAAACTAAATTGTGAGCCAAGAAACCAATCATAAGCCCGACATACATTTTTCTAAATCCGCAGTTTGGTTTGTTGTTTTCGGAGTTCTCTTGTGGAGTATTGGGGGATTATTTATAAAATGGACCAGCGTTTCAGGTTATGAAGTAAACCTGGGACGCTGTTTTTTTGCAGCAATCACGATTGCCTTATTAACTAAATTCAAAGCCCTTAAAGCTGATAAATTTACTTTTCTGGCTGCCCTTTTCTATGTTGGGGCACTTTCCTTTTTTGCTTTAGCGAATAAAAAAACCACAGCCGCAAACGCAATTTTCTTACAATATACGGCGCCAATCTATATTTTGATCTTTGGTCCCTTTCTGTTGGGTGAAAAATTCCGATGGTCTGATTTAATAACGGTTGTGGTTTGTCTGTTTGGGATGACTTTATTTTTTGTAGATGCTACACCAAATACAAATCTTTCGGCAGATTCAATATTTGTCGGAAATATTTTGGCACTTGGGTCAGGTATCAGTTTAGGTGGTTACATTTTATTATTGCGGCATCCCAAAGCCATGAACCAAAATCCGGCTTCGTCAGTTTTTTACGGAAATATTTTTGCCTGTTTAGTAATGCTGCCTTTTATAATTCCAAATCCTTCGGCATGGGAAATTAACGACCTTATTGCTGTAATAATTTTAGGTGTTTTTCAAATTGGACTTGCTTATTTCCTTTTTACCTATGGAGTAACACATGGTGTGCGCTCTCTTGATGCAAGTATTATTGGTTTTCTCGAACCTTTGCTAAATCCGATCTGGGTATTTTTATTTTTAGGTGAAACTCCAAGCCGTTGGGCGATTTTAGGCGGGGCAATAATTATTCTGGCTATCGTCTTTCATACGATTAAGGCTAATCGAAGCCGATTCGTTACCGCTTAATTTCTTCCAATTTCTTCCTTTCTTTCTTCATTCATCAATTTAGCCACATGAAATATATAAT
>DAORIL010000519.1:0-5021 GCA_035438525.1 Pyrinomonadaceae bacterium | reverse complement strand
AACTAAATCTCCATCAGTTGTGACAAAAGATTCGGCTTTAGTATCATCAGCATTATCAACAATTTGCGCTGACATCTCACGTGGAAAAACTTCTTGCAGAAGACTTGCTAAATCATCGGAAATTCCTAAAGAATTAGCAATTTGATTTTTACTCTTTGCGCCTTTGCCGCTTTGCGTCTTTGCGTTAAAAACCAATATTGAGATTCGTCCGACGTTATTTTCGCGGACGTATTTGGCAACTTTTTGCGCTTCGGCTGCAGTTTCGACCAAAATTGTTTGCAAATATGCGCCGAAAAGATTCTCGACGGCTTTTTCAGCCGATTGTTCGACTGTGAATTTGTCCGCCAAAGTTCCCAAAAGTTTAACCCCGATTTTATTTTGTTCAGCAAAGATTTTTTGGACATTCGGCGCATAAACCGCCCGTTTTTCGTCCAATTCGCGTAAGGTCTCCAACCGGTGGCGGGTGCGTGAAAATTCTTCGCGGATTTTCGCTAAAGACTTTTCGTCCAACTGCAAATTTTGTTTGATTTCGTTCTTTTCTTCCTGCAATTGACTGCGTTCGCCTTGCAGTTTTTTGACTTTTTCACGAATTTGGGCGATGGATTTTTCCAAAGATTCGTTTTGCGTCAAATGTTCTGCGTGAGAATCTTCGGCGCGTTCGCCTTCACGTTTCAAACCTTCGAGCCTTTCGTGTAATCTTTCGGAAGTGTTTTCGAGCTGGCGTTCAATTTCGGCAAAACGCTCAACTGCTGCAGTATGAGTCAAAAGTTCACCGCGATATTTTTCGATTTCTGTCTCTATTTCTCTTAATTCATTGAGTTTTGATTGATAAGTTTTTTCGGCTTCGCGCAAAACTGCTTCTTCTTTTTCGGCTTCGTCACGCTGAATTTTTTCCTCTCTTTGTAACCTTTCAGCTTCGGCTTTGAGGAGTTTTAGGCGTTGTTCAAGCGAGTCAATTTCGCCTTTTAAGAGCAAAGAACGATTTTGTAAATTGGTTAATTGCTCCTGTTTATAAACGAGTTCACGCGAATTTCGGTCGCGCTGCAAAGCATTTTCGGCGTGTTGAGAACGCAATTCGGTCAAAATTTCTTCGGCTTCTCGCGCCTTATGCGTGGCTTCGCGGAATGATTCATCTTTGGTCGCAACTTCGGAAAAAAGTTTGCGCTCAAGTGTGACGGCTTCTTCGAGTTTATCTTCCAACTTGTTGACCAATTCGGTCAAAAAACTTCCTTCGGCAGCAAAAACTTGTTTCAAAAGCTCGCGCAGTTCTTCGCGCAAAACCTTGTAACGGCGAGTTTTAGAAGCCTGGCGGCGGAGAGAATTGGCTTGTTTATCAATTTCCTCAACAATGTCGGAAATTCGGCGTAAATTGCCTTTAGCAGATTCAAGACGGGCTTCGGCAGCGCGTTGGCGAGTGCGGAATTTGGAAATTCCGGCAGCTTCTTCGATCAAACTACGGCGGTCAGAGGGTTTCGCGGAAAGAATTTGCCCGATCCGACCTTGTTCGATAATGGCATAATGTGCGCCTGACAATCCGGTTCCCGAAAATAGATCCTGAATGTCGCGCAGACGACAAGTTCTGCCGTTGAGCAAATATTCGCTTTCGCCCGAAAGGTAAAGTCGGCGTGTCACTGAAATTGATTCGCCCGGAGCAAAATCCAGCGCGACACGGCTTTTGCGCCAGTGACGTTTCGTTTTTAATTTGGCTTGAGTCGTTTCGATTGCTCCAACTTCAGCAACTGCAATTTCTTCATTTTCAACATTTTCCGAATGAAATCCGTTAGTTAATTCAGGCGTTGGATTGAGAGAAACTTCAAACTCTTCGGCACTTACGGCGTGGTCATCAATTTCACCTAAAGCCTCGTCAATGTCACCGAGCTCATCTTCGTGATAAGGCGATTCGTCACGCACCAGATGCAAAACAACTTCTGCCATTCCGCTTGGCTTGCGTTTGCTTGTGCCTTGAAAAACCACATCTTTCATTTCCGCACCGCGTAAGGCTTTGGCTCGTTGCTCACCTAAAACCCAAGCGATGGATTCGGAAACATTGCTGTTATGAACAATCATATTTCCCGCAACAAAATTATGTGTTTCATCAATACTTAAGTCATAAACCCATTTATCAGTTGGCTCAATTTCTTCGATGCTAACAATTTCATCCCAATAAACATCGGAATTAGCTAAGGTTGAAAGGTTTTCTAAAACATTTTCAGCCGTTTTTGAATCTTCGCTCAAAGACTTGATTTGCTCAACTACTTCATTTAAACCATTTCTACTTGCTTCGCAGATTTTTCCCGTGTAAGCCGCAATTTTGGGAAACTCTTTTCGATTAGGTTTGATTTTTACTTTAGCTAGTTTAACCGCTTCTCTTACTAAATCGGTTGCAGTTGGAACTAAATCTCTATTTGGATTATCTGAAATTTCTATGTTTTTTAATTTTTCAAGAGCCTTTTGTTTTTCACCAACAAATTGAAGATTTTGAGCAACATTGATAAGTTGCTTTGAACCATAAACTAAAACTGAAAAATACTGTCTGACGGTTTTCTCAATAGTATTACTTGCATATTTTTGTTTTGGGCGTAGATAAGCAAAAACACCAAGTTGTAAAAGTAATGAAACTACTTGATTAGCAAGTTTTTTGCTGGCTGTTGTGTATTCAATGTAGTTCAGCAATTTTCCATTGCTCTTTTGCGGACGAGAACAAACATACGCATCACCTTCAAACAGACCTGAAAGAAATGCCCATTTTGTATCTGAATCTGCTTGAAAAAGTTGTGAAGGAACTTCTTTTTCAAAAGAAGTTGAGTTGATTGGGAAACTGAAGACTTTTTCCAAAGTTTTGCAAAGTGATTGTGAGAAAATTAAATTGTCAGTTGTGCCTTTTTTATAATCTTTTTGGGATGTTTGAACATTAAAAAGTTCTTTGGATAGCTTTGCACACTCTTTATTTACTTTGTCATCTGAATTAACAAACCAAACTTGACTTGAGTAGGTATTTCGTCCTTCAGCAATTAACAAACCTAAAAACTTTGCCAGTTTCGGCGAAAAGATTTTTGGTAAATTCAAGAAGCCATTTTGGTGTGATTTTATTTGATTTGAAAAACGTAAAGGTGTTTCGCCAATTGTTGATAATTTGTTTATTTCGGCTATATTTATTGATTGCTTAGAACGCAAATTGTTCAAAGTTTGTGGCAAAACTTCTGCTTGTTCTGCCCAATTTGAGAGGCTTCCAAATTTTCTCTTATTCTTAATCAACCAATTAGATAATGAATCTGTAAAGGGAATAAAAATTCGGTCAGCTAAATCAAATTTTGAGAAATAATCCTTACTTGATAACTCAATCTCATGTTTTTCAGTCGGCAAAATTCGGGGTGTAGCAATTCTCAAACCTGCTTTTAATTCATCAGCTCGAACAGCGTGGAGTTTTCCTTCTTTCAACGTGAACAACGGATGATACGGCGTAGCAGTTATCTCACGTCCTGCGCGGGTTCGCACACGAAGCAATTTATCTGTGGTTTCGCGTTTGATAAAGGCTGAAACTTTTCGTTTTTCCAATTTCAATGTCACAGGATTGAGCGAAAGTATTTCAATATTTTGCGGGTTGTCGTGGGTTGAAAATCCATCATCAAATTGTTCTTTGAAAAATGCGCCTTGCAAAGCATCTTCCACAAGTTGGCGAATTTCTATTTCTTCACCATTGGACAAAGTAATCAAAGTGTTGCCGCTGACACATTTTCCACAACCATTTGGACCGACGACAGCTGTAATTCCGCTACCCGTAAAAACTACTTCGGTGTAATCGGCGAATGACTTAAAACCCGTTATTTCGAGACGTTGAAGTTTGAACATGAAAAAAAAGTGCTATCTAACGAAGAAATAGCACTATATTTTGTTGTGGTTTTTAAGTCAAATCAAGTTGAAAAAGCTAATTTTCTATAAATCTTCCAAACCTAAATTTCGCATCCCTTGTTTTTCGGCTCTTTCGGTGTCTAATTGAGTCAGAACATCCAACAAGAAATTGGTGTTGCTCGAAATATGAATGACAATCGGAAATTCTTCCGGCGAAAGCGAGAATTCAAATCCGCCGCTGTTGATTTCGACAATAATTTTAAAAGCAAACTCTCCGCGAAAACCATCAGCTTCGGCGTCCACGATTTTTCCATTATTGAATGAAACATTAGCAAGATGAGTTTCAGATTTTATAAGCAATAATCCGGTCATTTTTGAATTTTCGATAACCTGAATCGCATCAAAAATTCCAACCAATGAAAGGTCGCCGGCGAAAGCGCAATCGGTGCGAACCTTGACCGGAGTTCGCTCTTTATTTTGGTCAAATTCCGGACGGCGAGCGCGGCGAATCGCTTCGAGTCCGGGCGCAACTGAAATGCGCGGGTCAAGTAGCTTAGCTTCTTGCAAACGGTCATACGCAACATCAAAATCTTCGCGGGCGATGTAGAGATTAACCAACGCCAAACATTGTCGTGCGGCTTCGGTTAAATTTTTATGAGTGGTCGCAATTTCGCGCATTTTTTCGCGCAGGGCGATTGAGCGCGGACTACGTTCGATTGCTTCGTGAAGCAGATTGATGGCTTTATCAATTGAGCGATATTTAACAAAAAGGTCTGCGTCCAAAAGGACTGATTCGATTGAAACTTCCGAAAACGGAAATGCCTCTTTCTCTACTTTGCGTGGGCTGATAAACTCCTTTTCCGCTAGTTTATCTTCTAATACTTGATTCACAACTTCCTCCGACAGTAAAAAACTGTTCAACATTTATAAACTATCATAAAACAATGCAAATAGTCATCAATTTATTTTAGATTTTTTATTCTGAATTGGTAAAAAAATGGGTGAATTTATTGAGATTTTCCGTAATTGCCAATGCTCTCAATCTTTAGTGTTTTGATTTTCTTATTTTGGCTTCAACTTTTCCCAAAATATCTGTCGCGGGAAGTTCGCCAAAATTTCGGCTGTCAGTGCTTTTGGCGAGATTATCGCCGATAAGAAAATATTTTCCTTCG
>DAORIL010000518.1:0-5050 GCA_035438525.1 Pyrinomonadaceae bacterium | reverse complement strand
GTTTCTGAAATACCAAGAATTTTCATGGCTGGTTGTAAACCTTCGACGAACCAATCAGAGACAAATGCTGCCCCGACTCCCGAAAGAGCCAAAATGCCAATCGTTAAGCCCAATCCCCATTCTGCTTGCCCGGGTTCCGTTTCGGTGGGCGAAATAGCTTTGTCTCCTTTAACTGAAAAATAAATACTGGCAGCCATCACAATTAACAACACGACTGCACAAGCTATACTCAAACCCTCGATATGCTCACTGGCTGGGGTATGAATTTCTTTAGCAAGTGTCGGAATCATCAATGCGGAGACAGCAAGAATCATCAGGGTTGCAATCATTTTGGGAGGCTCGGATTTAAATCTTTGAGTTCCATTTTTAAGTCCGCCTAAAAATAAGGCTAACCCAAATACTAACAATGAATTCCCAAGGATGGACCCGACCAAGGCTGCCTGGACGACATTTGCCATTCCAGCTTTGAGAGCAAATATACAAACAAAAAGTTCAGGCAAATTCCCCAAACCCGATTGTAAAATTCCGGTTGCTCCCGGACCTAACCGACTGCCGAGTTGTTCGGTAGCATCACCAACGATCATAGCTAAAAGTGCCAACGCGGCTGCGGTAACACCAAAAGCCAGAACCGCATTTACCCCGACATAATGCAGGATTCCGGCCAAAATGGTTGCTAAAATTGCTAAACCGATAACTATTTTTTCTTTCTTTTCCATTTATTTTGAACGAGTTACTAGGATTGAACTGCATTTTACAACAAATAAATTGAAACACGAAAAATTTAAACGGTTTTTTGCGGAATATCCTCGCCTTCAGGAAAAAACTCCAGAGAAGCAGAATTTAAACAATATCTTTGTCCGGTTGGCGGCGGACCATCCGGAAAGACATGACCCTGATGACCATCGCAACGGGCGCAACGGATTTCAATCCTAACCATTCCAAAACTGACATCCCGAATATATTTCAGATGCTCACGGTCAAATGCTTCGTAAAATGAGGCCCAACCGGTTCCGGAATTGAACTTTTCATCTGACCGAAAAAGAGGAAGCCCGCACAATTTGCAAGCATAAGTTCCATTTTCTTTATTGTCAGTCAAATTTCCGCAAAAGGCGGGTTCGGTTCCGTGATCGATCAAAACCCGATAACTTTCGGCGTCTAAATCTTGAGCAAAATGTTCGCGCTCTTCTTTTGAAAACGGAGTAATGTCGTAACCGGTATCTGAAATTTGTTTTGTCATAAGTTTAATAATTCCACAGTTGGCGGCATTTGTTCCAATCAAATAAATAATTTTTCCCAATTATTTTAAAAAGCAGATTATTATTTGTGAAGCGATGAGTAAAATGATAGCTAAAATCAGCATTCTTTGTTGGGGTTTTGTTTGTTCCTTTGTCCTTTTTCTGACAGTGTTGGGCATAGTTCCTGAAAATGCGGTGTGGCCCGTATCTGCTTTAGTTGGGGGGATAATCCTGGGTTTACTAGGGTTTGATTTTTACCGTATTTATCAAAAAGAAAGATTTGATTTTGCCAGTTTTCTGGTTTTCAGAAAAGATTTGTGGCGATTGTTTTTAGGATTGGCGGGTTTAGGGCTGTTTGGAGTTGGAGTAATTGGGTTACTTGTTCCGCAGTTAGCCCAAAATTTTGCGGAAAAACATGCAATGACCATTGCTAAACTTTTGGTTATTTTATTTTGGACTGCTCTGACTTTTACTTTCTTGGGTTGGGAATTGATTTGTTTTTCCGAATCAACCGCTTATTTTCTACAAAAAAAATCAAAATCTGCTGTTGGAAGTTTTGCCTTGGGAATTCTTTGGTTATTGTTTGCTTTACTTTTTCTTTATTTGTTTTTAGAGGTCATAAATGATGTATTTGTTAATCTAAACCCAACAACGCAAAATTGGATTTTAGGGATTTTTGCAATTTTGAGTGTCATAACGGGTCTTTGGAATGGAAGGTTCGAAAGTTTGAAAGATTTTGAGGAATTATAACAAGATCAGGAAAATTTCATTTGTAATTATTGATGAAAAAACTTTGCGGTTAAATATCAAGCCTGAAAAGTCAAATTTTTTATTTCAAACCTTTCAATAAAACTGCATCGTGTCGCCAATTGCCTTTAGAGATGGCAAAACTTTTGCCATCAGCAGCTATGGCATAACCCGAAATTCGTTCATCTCCTAAATCAGCGATTTTCTTCGGTGGGGTTCTATTGAGTTGTTGTTGCCACAAAGTATTATTTTCAAATTGGTCTAGAGCTAAAATATAAGTTAAACTTTCGCCGTCTGCTGACCATTTGAGGTGAAATAAAGTAGCACGCTCATCGGCTAATCTAAAAGTTTTAACCGTTTGATTATTTGCGAGACTGACGATTATCAAAACATTTTTGCCATCTTGGTATTCTGTAAATGCTGCTTGCGAACCGTCAGGGGAAACGGCAATTTGATCTTTCCTTTTGTCTAAAATAATTTGTTCTTCGCCTCCTTCGACCGGGACGCGCCAAAGAGATTTATAAAGGTTCTGTTGATAATAAAGCCAAAGCCCATCAGGAGAAACAAGCAAGGGTTCGCCGCCACCTTGTCGGGTGATTTGCTTTGGATTACTTCCATCAGCATCCATTCTCCAAATTTGCATCTCTCCAGTTCGGTTAGAAACAAAAAATATTGAATTGTTGGAGGGGGAAGCTAATGCCCAGTTTTCGTCGGCCGGGTTGTTGGTCAGTTGCCGCTGCCCGCTGCCATCCAGATTAATGCTCCAAATTTCGTAATTGCCCGATTTCATTGAGCCAAAGATAATTTTACCATCCGGGGTAAAAGCAACACTTGTGGCTTCGGCTAAATTTCGACTTTGATTTGGATTTTCCGTCTCAAAAAGTTGGATTTGAAAATCCTCCCGGACTTGATTTGAAATCAGATAACTGGCTGATTTGTCTATACTCAAACCCATATAACTTTCCGAATCATTGGTCACTGGAGTAACTCTGCCATTGGGTGAAATCAACCAGATACGATAACGACCAGTGGATGTTCTTGAGGCAGTGATAAGCAATCCGTTTTCATTTGGCAACTGGGTCAAATTTCTGATGTTGAAAAATTTTTCGGATGTGATTTGTCTTTCAGCTCCTGTTTCAATATCTACTTCCATCAAACCGAATTCGTTTGCTGCAGTTTCGGAATGACCGACGGCAAAGACAACCCGTTTTCCATCGGTCGAAATTTCGTTGTCGCCAATCCGAAATGGACGCGGGCGTGAGATTAGTTTTTTTTCGTTTTTACCGTCCTGCGAGTCTGCAATATACAATGAGCAATTTTCAACTTCGCTCCCCAAACAACGAACAAACGAGATGCGTGAGTCGTCGGGAGAAAGGCTGATCCAACCTTCGGTTTGACTGAGAATCTTGGTCGGAATGCCTCCGAAAATTGAAACACGGAAAACATCGAACCGTCCAGCCTGTCCTCTTGGATAACGAACAAAATAGAGAAAATTACCATCGGAGGAAAGTGCAAGTCCATAGTAAAAATCATTACTTGGGGGCAAGATTTCGATATTGTTGCCGGTTTCAAGCTGTCTAAGCCAAACGCTTTGTTTTTCTGCACCAGAGCCTTGCGTGTAAACCATCTTTTTACCATCTTGCGAAATAACGGTATGTAAGGTCTTGCCGTTGGTGGTTAATTTTTCTGAGGAAAACGGAGCAGATAAAATGGGGGCATTTGTTTCTTTGTGCAGATATTTTGAGCCGACTGCAATGGTGCTGACCAGAAGGATTGAAAATCCAATGATGGAAGCAAGCACCTTTTTGGATTTAGGCAAAACAATTTCGGGCTGATGAATCGTGGAAGAAATAGTGTTGACTTCTGCAATAAAACGATACCCCCGTCTCGGAACTGTTTCAATAAAACGAGGGGTTTTTATGTCATCGCCCAGAGCTTTTCTAAGGAGCCTGATCGTAAAAGTAAGATTACCTTCTTCGACAAAGCTATCTGCCCAAACGGTGTTTAATAAATGGCTCCTTTCAACTAATTGTCCATGATTTTCGACCAAAATTTGCAGCAGCTGAAGTGCTTTCGGGGTAATGGAAATTGGTTTGCCGTTGTGTCGTAAAACTTTTTCTTTTCCGTCAAGCAAAAATGCACCAAACTCAAAACTATTTGTTTTCAACGACATACGCTCTCTAATAACTTTCTAATAATTTTCTCGCAAGTTTCAAAGTTTCTTTTTACCGGGAAAAATTATCTTTTAAATCAAGCACAAGTATTAGGTGAATGATAGCACAATTTCTTGAGGGTTGGAATGATTTTCAAAATTGAAAATTTCTGATAAGGGGAAAAAGAAATGGCAACAATTGAGAACGTCAAAATGGGCAGAAATGGAACGAGCATTGTTTATGATCAACACGCAAACATTTCCGATTTAGTTGGAGTCGGTCAACGAAACGAAAGAAATGATGTGATGGCGGTTCAGGCATTATTCAAAATGATTAGCCTCGATGGTGGTGTAAAAATAAAATTGGGTTTGCAGGAAAGTGATTTTCCGGAACCAACAGGCGAGTTTAATGAGAAGACAATTCATTTGATTAGGGTATTTCAATTAAGAATGGGGAATCGGTTACTGAATGCAGACGGGAAAATTCATCCGGCCAATTACAAAAATAGATTTCTTGGCAACGCTTTTAGCCAGGGAAGTCGTTTAATGATGATTACTTTGTTAAATATTATGGCGCGTGACGCTCAAGTAACGATAGGGGCTAACAGCACTTTAGAAGCCATCCAAAAATTTGC
This sequence comes from Pyrinomonadaceae bacterium, assembly GCA_035438525.1. Lineage (GTDB taxonomy): Bacteria > Acidobacteriota > Blastocatellia > Pyrinomonadales > Pyrinomonadaceae > JAIBCC01. The sequence goes on along the minus strand of DAORIL010000518.1, from coordinate 281 downwards.
TCCCTCAATTGTTATAACCGTAATTCCGTGAGCATAAAAGTTATGTAAGTCTTATTCAAAACAGCAATGTTTTGAAGAGGCAAAAGGTTACTAGTAACAGCGAATCATTTAATAAGAAAGGAGAAAAAAATGGCAAGTGAATTAGGTTATAAGTTAAAAACAACGACAGGAGGTGAAAATAAACCGATTCCTCTTTTTGCTTTTAAACCAACCAAATCCAAATGGAGAAAAATGGAAATCAAGGACCCGGCTGATTTGAATAGTGTAGTTAGTGAATGCAC
>DAORIL010000517.1:0-5058 GCA_035438525.1 Pyrinomonadaceae bacterium | reverse complement strand
AATGATGTTGATACGGCTGCCGAACTTGCCGATTCGATTGATGACCCTTTTGTCTGTGATCAGCTGTTGGTAGCGGTTGCCGAAAAATGTGCGGAAATCGATGACGAAGAATATGCGTTTCAATTGGCTGAAGCGATTGAAGATAGTAGTTTTCAAGGAGTCGCGCTCGAACAAATTGCAAAACAACAGGCGATCAAAGGTAATTTTGAAAAAGCATTAGAAATTGCGGATGATTTGGAACATGGTTCAAATGCTTACGCCAGTATTGCCAATTGTCAGGAAAAAGAAGCCGCATTAAAAACTATTGAAAAAATTGAGTTTCCAATTACTAAAGTGCACGCTTTACAGGAAGTCGCAGCGATTTCGAACGATACTGATATTTTGGAAAAAGCAGCCGAAATTGCTAAAGAAATTGATTTTGAAGAAGAACGGATTCGGGCTTTTTTAGGTATTTCATTTCAATATATCGAAGCAAATCGAAAAGATAAAGCCATTCAAATTTTGGATCAAGCCAGAAAATATTCCGAAACTCTGGACAGTGTGCAAAAAGACTCTTTTCTTTCGCAGATTTCGCAAGGGTTTATGAAATCAGGAAGTCTCGATTTAGCTGATAGAACACTTGATTTGGTGACGGATAAATATGAAATTGCCCACGCTTTGGTGGGATATGCCGACGAATTTTGGGCAAAAAATGAGGAAGAAGAAGCACTTGACGCTTTGGACGAAGCCTATACTATCTTAAAATCTCAACGCGACATTGAAACTCGTAACAGCAAGGCAAAATTTAATCTTTTAGGTTTAATTGCGATTCGATTTGCCTCATTTGGCCAATTAGAAAAGGCACTCGAAATTGCCAACGAAAACCCCTACGACGAAATTCGCAATAATTCTCTGGTGCAAATTACGGTAATTTGTGAACGAGAAGTTAGCAGCGATTTAGCCAAACAAGCAATTCGAGATATTAATGATGATGTCGAAAGGACTTTTGCGATGATTGCGCTTAGTGATGAGAAACGCAAAAAAGAACAAAAAGAAGAAGCAATGCAAAACCTTGAGGATGCCTATCATCAGACTGAAACAGTGCAGCAGCTATCAATGAAATCATTAATTTTCAACCGTTTAGCCGATAGATTTAATCTTTTGGGCGAAAAGGAAAGATCTCGGGCAATCTGTTCGGATAATTTGAAAACTATTTCAGACATTTTGGATCAGAGCCATCGCGTTTCCGTTTTAGCAGGGTTGGCAGACACTTTTGAATCGTTAGATTTTGAATTAAATGATGCGGATAAAGAGATTTTGCAGACGATGGTTCGCAAGGTTGCTTGGTAATTCTTGAATTGTAATTCGTAATTCGTGATTTTTAATTTAACCAAATCTTCTACCCGAACTACAAACTACGAATTACCAAATATCATTTCCCAACAAATCCTGATACGAATCCCGACGGCGAACTAATTCAACTTCGCCGTTTTCCTTTATCAAAACCACAGCAGGAAGCTGTCGGGCATTGTATTGAAACATCTGTGCAATTGAATATGCACCGCAGTTTAACAACGCCAGAACTTCATTAGGCTCAACATTTTCGGGCAATAAACGATAATCGGGGAGTCTGCCATGTCCTTCAATATCGAAATAAACATCGCCTCCATCACAGAGAGGCCCGGCAACTTTGTAAGCAGTTTCGTGTGCTTCATTAGCCCTTTGGGCAGAAATCAAATGATAATACCATTTATAAGTTTCCATTGAGAGCAGAATATTAAAACCGGCATCGGTTAATAACCAGTGGTCGGCGGCGGGTGGTCGGTGGTCAGATTCTTTGTTTTCTTCTGACCACTGACCACTAACCACTGACCACTTTCTAGCTTTTTTATTTCTTACTGTTGTCAAACAAACACCTGCGTCCGCAATTACGCTGCGACCGGGTTCGAGTAATAGGGTAAGATTTTTCAAATCGGTGTTATCATCTTCAGAAATTGCTTTCCAAGCGGCATTTAAAGCTGAGGCTGGTGTAAAATCGGAGGCAAATAGCTCGGCGTTTTCTTCATTCATCGCATCCGCTAAACTATTATCACGCAGATAATTAACAGGGAATCCCCCGCCCAGATTCAAATGCGAAAGTTGATGTCCGGTAGTTTTTGCAACTTCACGTAATTTTTCGACCAAAAACATCAGCGCTGTTGTGTAAGGTTCTTCATTTGGCGTTTGAGAACCGATGTGCAAATGCAAACCGCAAATGTTGACGTGCTCATCATCGTAATTCCAACGCTTAAAAGCCATCAAGGCATCATCAAAAGTCATTCCGAATTTTGATGAATTCATCGCAGTTTTTAATCCCGGATGCGTGGCAGTTTCAATCTCGGGAACAATGCGAAGTGAAACTTTGGCCCGTTTTCCAACTTGGCGCGAAACTTTTTCAATCAGCTCAAGTTCATAAAGTGAATCGCATTGAATCGCGTAAATTCCCCAAACAATTGCTTCTTCTAATTCCTGTTCTGTTTTCGAGGTTCCGTTAAAAATAATTTGTTCAGGTTGAAACCCGATTTCGATGGCTTTAAACAATTCACCACCCGAATTTACTTCCAAATCGCTTCCAGCTTCTTTAACTGCCCGCAGAATTGCCATATTTGAATTGGCTTTGGCGGCATAACAAACCTTTAATTTGCAATCAATTACATTTTGAACTTCGTGAAGTCTTGCAATATTATGACGAATTCTGGATTCGCTAAAGACAAATAAGGGGGTGCCGAATTTTTCGGCAAGTTCAACGGCTGAAACACCTTCAATTGAAAGTTGATTATTTTTAATTTCGAGATAATTTTCGATTTCCCAAGACATAACGATTTTGGATTTGTGATTTTAGATTTTGGATTATTAATGGTTAAAAAGAATTCAAATTTATTCAACACAGGCGGAAACACGCGCGTTAGCAAGTGTGTCAACCGTTTGAGTAATTCAAATTTCTACCCTTTCTAACAACTCAGTATTTTTGCTCAAATTTATTTGCAATTCGGATTAATTCCTAAAACAAAGTTTTCGATAAAACGAGTCGTGATTGCTGTTTCCGACCCGATAAATTCAGTTAAAGTAATATCAGAATCAGTGATTTGTTTTTGATATTCATTGGTCAAAGTTCGGGCAATCGGTAAGTATGACCAATGCCATTTTTCTTCATGATAGCCGCTCGGACGATTCGCAGAATAGACCTGACAAAACCCGAATTTTGGGGCATTTTCTGTCAGCCAGAAATATTCTTTTTGCCCTTTTGAGGTTGCCCAATAACTTGGATTGACATCATTTAGATCAAAATCTGTTCCCCAATGATGGCGCGAGGCAGAAGGCATCGCCGTAAATTCTAAAATCCTCAGGGCGCGTTGTTCTTTTGTCAAAAAATCCTGTCGGCTCAATGGTCTGGGCAAAAATTCGCCCGTATCGGTGTTGACCGGCATTCGCGCAGTCCATTTATCTTCCCAAAGCCGTTTTTGATCAGAAAAAGTTCTGGTTGCCGAAACTATTCGCAAATAAACTCCGTTTTTTACCGCTTCCGAACGCATTTGCTCAAAGGCTTCAAAGGTTTCTTTTCGTAGATAATAGCCGCCGGAATTGGTAAAACGAAAATCTTTACTCGGCTTAAATTTTCCCATCAGGTAATCTTTGGAAATTTCTTCCTGAGCAAATGAGAATGTGGCAAAGATGGCAATTATGAAAAAAATTAACAGCTTCATTACTTCAAACTCAAACCAGTTCCTCGGGGATAATCGCCAACTGTAATCGGCAATTTACCGTAAAAATCAGAATTTCCCATCAGAGCATTGGCGGCGGCACGCTGCAAACTCGGCATATCGCCGTAGGCTGCTATGTAGGTTTTCATTTCGGGTAAATTACGTAAAAAGTATGGATTACCAAAAGCTATTGAAACCACGGGTTTATCGCTTTTCAATGCTTCCTGTAAAACTGTTACACCTTTTTCCGGCAAACCGATGGAGTTTTTGGCACCTGACCGGACCCGAGCAAATAATCCAATTATTACGGCATCAGCTTTTTTGATTTTGGCTATTGCTGCAGTTGCTTCCTCGGCAGTCGAACGATCATCAAAAACAATTCTTTCCGGGGTTAAACCTAATGAGCGCAATGAATTGGTCAACGTATTTCCGGCAAATAAACGATCTTCGCCATTGGTTAAGGCTAAAACTACAACCTTTTGTCCGCGCTTAAATGGCAAAACATTTTCTTGTTTTTTAACCAAAGTCAAAGCATTTTTGGCAATTTCATCGGTTAATTGTTGGGTTTGTTGATTGGAAACAACTTTATCAATGGCGTCCAACGGCGTAATTTTGTTTTTGAGAAGTCCTAATTCAAATTTCCAGGCAAGTTGTTTTTTTACTGATTCATCCAATCTTTCCTGCGAAATCCGTCCGGAATTGACTGCATCGCGCAACCCTTTCAAAGTAATATCAATATCAGCAGGTTTTTCTAAAATATCTGCACCTGCCAAAAATGCTCGAACTGCCGCTTCATCTTGATTAAAATACAAGGTCAAACCGCTCATACTCATCGCATCTGTGACAGTTAAACCTTTGAATCCTAATTCTTTATGCAAAATTTGAGTAGTCACAAGCGGGGAAAGTGTCGAAGGCAAGGTTGCTTTTTCACTGGAAAACGCTGAGTCGGTATCAAGATTGATGGACTGTTTCAAAGGTTTAATTTCGGTCGGATCAATTTGCGGCAAAGCAATATGAGCAATCATGACCGAAGCAATTCCCGCATCAATTACCGCTTTGAATGGAATAAGTTCCAAAGAATCGAGCCGTTTTCTATCAACATCAATAATCGGCAACCCACGATGTGAATCTACATTTGATCAGAACGTGAAAAACTTTCCCATCGGCAAGGCTGAGCGGGGCTTTGTGACCATTCTCTTCGCCGACATCCGCTCCTTCACCACGCTGTCTGAAGCCATGCAGCCGCAGGATGTCCTGGATTTCCTCAACTCGCTCTTCCGCCGCCTGAGCGAGCCCGTGCATCGCAACCAGGGCTTCGTGGACAAGTTCATGGGGGACG
>DAORIL010000516.1:0-5075 GCA_035438525.1 Pyrinomonadaceae bacterium | reverse complement strand
GGGGTTACTTTGTCCTATACTTCACCGATTTGGACAACAACTTTGGCAATTTTTGTGTTGGGCGAAACAGTTAAGGGATTGCAATGGATATTCTACGCAATTTCATTTCTCGGGGTTTTTGTAATCAAAGGTTTTGATGCTAATTTCCCCACAATTTATTTTATAACCGGACTTTCTGCCGCCTTTTTTTCGGGCGTAGCCTATAATTTAGTGAGAACGTTGAAAGGTAGCGAACATCCCATTGTAATCGTTTTCCAATTTCAAGTGGTAGGAATTATTGCGGGATTTATTTATGTTCTGTTTGATTGGAAAACGCCGATGGGTTGGGATTGGCTGTATTTATTGGGAACAGGGATTTTAACCCAGATCGGACAAGTTTTTTTAACCAAAGCCCTACAAGCCGAAGCCGTTGGTCAGGTTTCTATTATTAACTACACAGGAATTATTTACGCCATCTTTTTTGGTTGGTTGATTTTTGGAGAAGTTCTTACTTTTCAAGAGCTTGTGGGAATTTTACTGGTGATTGGCGGAGTTGTTTTAAGCATTTTATACAACAAAAGACAACCGGTTTTAGTTGAAGAAGATACACTTGGATAAGAAAAAGTTATGGCAAGAAACGAAAAATTGGTTGTTCGTAACCAAACAGAAAAACCTTTGGAGTTATGCCTTGAGCCATTGGGTGAAGATTACACACTATTGAATGATGAAAAAGTTGAAATAATCACCAAGGATGGTGGAAAAGACTCTTTCCATTTCATTGATTTTCAAAAAAATACAGTGGCAATCTATTGTGAAGGTGCAAATTCTTCGGAATATCCTAAAGTTTTCAAAGGTGAACAGGAATTAGATTGTGGTTACAACCGGGAGTTTAGTCCGGTATCTTCCTCATTGACGAAAATCAAAAGGAGAAAATTACACCAAATTACATTTCTTTTAGCCGGAATTTACAATATTTGTTGGGGATTATGGGTAAGTATTGATCCAAACTGGCTTTTTCGGTTTGCAAAAATGGAATTGCCGAATTATCCCGATATTTTTATTTGCGTCGGAATGGTGGTTGGGCTTTACGGTGTAGTTTATTTGGAAATTGCCCGCCGACCTGAGCGCGGATTTTTATTGGCTTTAGTCGGTTTTGTCGGTAAAATTCTTGGTCCGATTGGTATGGTTTATAATATTTACCTTGGAACCTGGCAATTTCCGGCAATTATTATGAATGTCACCAACGATTTTATCTGGCTAATCCCTTTTGCCATTTATTTATTTGATTCCTGGAGTTTTTACAAAAAAGATTTATATGAACGAAGTTGAAACAATCAAACAAATTTTGGACGAATGCAAGGTAATCGCTGTTGTCGGTTTATCCTCTAATCCGATTCGTCCTTCTCACGGGGTTGCAGGTTATATGAAGCGAAAAGGCTATCGGGTAATTCCCGTAAACCCTTTTGAAACCGAAGTTTTGGGAGAAAAAAGTTACCCTAAGCTTTCTGATGTTACTGAAAACATTGATTTAGTTGATATTTTTCGACGTTCGGAAGAAGCAGGAAAGGTCGTTGACGAGGCAATTGAGATCGGAGCAAAAGCAGTTTGGTTACAGGAAGGGGTAATTGACGAAGAAGCGGCACAACGCGCTGAAAATGCAGGACTTTTGGTTGTGATGGACCGTTGTTGGCTCAAAGATCATTATAAATTTAAATAGATCATGCAAAAACGCGTAAAACTAACAATTGATGATACTTTGTCGTTCTACGATGACTATATTGGGGACTATATTTTTAACGAAAATAATGTCCGAACCAACAATTATTTTGTTAAGGTTCCGCTTGAATGGTTGGAAAACGGGCAATTAACGGTTTATGGTTTAGAGCGGTTTTATGAATATTTATATGGCACGACTTGGCGAATGGGGAACGATGACGGTTCGCGCTATCTGCCTTTGGCTGCAGGAATTACATTCTTGAATGACGAACAAAAAGATGAGTGGTTGATAAAACAATATTGTTATTCAATAAACTTAGATGGTTCGGTATTAAAAATTTCGCCCGAAGAATTCTGATGAAAAAAATTAGAGCCGTTGCCATAACAATAAGCGATTCAAGGGATGAAAATAGTGATGTTTCTGGTGAAGCATTAGTGGAATGTTTGAGAAAGATTAACGCAGAAATAATTGAAAAAATAATTGTTACAGATGATTTAGAAAAAATTATCGAAATCCTTAAAATCCAATCAGAAAAAGCAAATTTAATTATTACAACAGGTGGAACAGGTTTTTCAGAACGAGACAACATTCCCGAAGCAACTCGGGCTGTAATCGAAAAGGAAGCACAAGGTTTAGCCGAAATGATGCGTTACGAAACAGCTAAAATTAATCAAAAAGCCTATCTCTCCCGCGGTGTTTGCGGGATTCGCGGCAAATGTTTGATAATCAATTTTCCTGGGTCGCCAAAGGCTGTTCGAGAGTGTTTTGAAGTTATTAAACCTATTCTGCAACACGCGATAAATTTAATTGAAGGAGATACAAAACATTGATGAAAAAAACTTTAATGATTCCGATTTTGTTCCTTATTTTATTAAATACTCAAACTGTTTTTCCAACAGTTCCAACAATTTTCCAACAATCTTTTGCTGACACATTTTGGCGCACGGAACTTTATTTTGGACGGGATAAAAACGATGGAACACAGGTTACGGATGAAGAATGGAGTAAGTTTTTGGATGAAGTTGTAACTCCAAAATTCCCCGACGGATTGACAGTTTTGGATGGAAAAGGCCAATATCGGCTGGAAAATGGCACGATTGTAAAAGAAAACAGCAAAGTTTTGGTTTTGCTCTATACCCCAAAAACTCGACTTGTAAATAGCCGAAAGATCGACCAAATCCGCAATGAATATAAAAAATTGTTCAAGCAAGAATCTGTGATGCGAATAGATTTTCGCAAAACCGTGCGGGTTTCTTTCTAATTTAGTAATGAAAGAATTTAAATTTTCGAAAAGAGAAAGAAGAAAATCTGGTAGGGCAACAGGAACAATTATTGTGACAATCGTAATTCCTTTTTTGGAAGAAAAATATGTTCTGCACTTTAGCTCTGAAAAAGAACAGAAATCACTCGAAAAAACTAAAAAAATTGTTGAAAGACATCTCGAAAAAGCTGACGAAATATTAATCGGCGCGAGTATGGTTTTTGACGCAGAAATAAGAGCCTCAAGTGGTGCAATGCGTCGGAAAAAGTTAGCAAAATGGAATAATGGGGAAGACATTTCAACAACTTTTGAAAATGCAAGGAAAATTTGGGAAAAATTAGAGTTTGAAAATGATGACTATGAACCTTATGAAGTAGAAATTTAAAATTCCTGTTTGCAAAATTATCGAATTTTGGTTTTAATAATTGAAAGTAATGATTTTGGGATTAAACACAATTCATCATCACCATCGGCAGCAAAAACACGCCGGCTAATCTTACTTTTTCCATCAGTAAAATTATTGTTTTGAAGCGTGAACTTGAAAATATTTCAGGTTCTTTTTGTTTTTATGAGCGAAAAAAAGTTAAAAATAGCATTACAAAAATCCGGTAGACTGAGCGAGGACTCGATAAAACTATTGAAAAATTGTGGAATTAGTTTTGGAAATGGAATTGCTAAACTAAAAGCTGAAGCCCGAAACTTTCCGATGGAAATATTTTTCTTGCGTGATGATGACATCCCAGAATATGTAGCAGATGGTGTGGCTGATATTGGAATTGTCGGCGAGAACGTCATTTACGAGGCAGAAAAAGATGTTGAAATTGTCGAAAAACTTGGATTCGGCAGATGTCGCCTTTCAATCGCAGTTCCAAAATCCTTTGATTACCAAAATTTTAAGAACCTAAAAAATAAACGCATTGCCACAACCTATCCAAACATCCTCGGAAAATTTATTAAAGAAAATAAAATTCAAGCGGACATTCACACCATCAGCGGCTCTGTTGAAATAGCTCCCGGAATTGGTTTGGCTGATGCGATTTGTGATTTGGTAAGCTCAGGAAGCACTTTGTTTTCAAATGGTTTGCGCGAAGTCGAGGTTGTCATGCAATCTGAAGCGGCTTTAATTTGCCGAAAAAAACTGGACGAAGATTACCAAAAGCTTTTGGACAAACTTTTATTTCGGGTCAAAGCTGTCATCGCCGCCAAACAAAATAAATATATCCTGTTAAATGCTCCAAATGAAAAATTGAATGAGATTATTTCTCTGTTGCCGGGAATGAAAAGCCCGACAGTTTTGCCGCTGGCAGAAAGTGGTTGGAGTTCGGTTCATTCTGTTATCAACGAAAATGATTTCTGGGAAATAGTTGAAAATCTTAAACTTGCAGGTGCGCAAGGAATTTTAGTGGTTTCAATAGACCAAATGATTAAATAATCTCAAAATTAAACAAAAAGTATGCAAATAATTCGTTATCCTAAAAAAGAAACTTTGTCAAAGATTTTGCAGCGTCCGGCTTTTGACTCAGCAGATTTATCAGCAGTTGTCGGAACTATTTTAGAAAGGGTCAAAGTTATAGGGGACAATGCTTTACGGGAATATACCAGGCAATTTGACGGGGTTGAATTTACAGAATTTCTGGTTACCGAAAATGAGTTTGAGGAGGCAGAAAAAAAAGTTCCAAATGAATTAAAAAAAGCAATACAACAAGCAAAATCAAATATTGAGGAATTTCATAAAGCCCAAATCGAAGCGCCGAAAGTCATTGAAACTACTCCGGGAGTTTTTTGCTGGCGAAAATCTGTAGCCATTGAAAAGGTCGGGCTTTATGTTCCTGCAGGAACTGCCCCCCTTTTTTCGACCGTGTTAATGTTGGCAATTCCTGCTAAAATTGCCGGATGTCAGGAAATTGTATTATGTTCACCTCCGGATAGAAATGGTAAAATAAATGAAGTAACTCTTTACACTGCAATGGTTTGCGGAGTAACAAAAGTTTTCAAAGTTGGAGGTGTTCAGGCGATTGGAGCAATGACTTTTGGAACGGAAAGCGTTCCTAATGTTTATAAAATTTTTGGTCCCGGAAACCAATTTGTAACCGAGGCAAAACAACAAATTTCTAAATT
>DAORIL010000515.1:0-5083 GCA_035438525.1 Pyrinomonadaceae bacterium | reverse complement strand
AAATGGTTTTTGCTGACCAGCAAACCGACAATTTATGCGGCAAATGTTGACGAAGATTCGCTGATGGACGTGGATGCAAATCCGTATGTCAAACTTGTCAAAGATTTTGCGGCGGCGGAAAATTCCGAAACAGTTGTCATCTGTGCCAAATTAGAAGCCGATCTGGTTGCACTTGAAGAATCCGAACGCGCCGAATTTTTGAAAGATATAGGCTTTGATTCGAGCGTTGTCGGAGAATTGATCAAATCGGCATATCGTTTGCTTGGGTTAATGTCATTTCTGACCGCCGGAGAAAAGGAAGTTCGGGCGTGGACGATTCCGATTGGAACAAAAGCTCCGCAAGCCGCCGGAGAAATTCACTCAGATATTGAACGCGGATTTATTCGGGCAGAAATTATTGGCTACACGGATTTAGTTGCCTGCGGTTCGCGTAAAGCCGCGAGCGAAAAAGGTTTAGCCCGACTCGAAGGCAAAGAATATATTATGCAGGAAGGCGATGTCGTGGACTTTCGCTTTAATGTGTAAATCGGCTAAAAATTAAAACTATAGTTTTTGAAAAATAAATACCGTGTTAAATTTAGCCATCGGAGATGGCGACAGCATAAAGACTAGGGTGAGGTGAAACGAACCCTAGGTCAAATCAAAAGCATCATTTAGAGCTATCGGAGATAGCGACAGAAAATCAGATGCAGAATATTTCTGCCGCTCGTTACACGAGCTATCGTGGTTGTTTATTTTTAACCTAGCTCTGACGAGCTAGGCTTTATGCTTCCACCCGTTACACGGGCTAAACCCAAATTCTTTTTTTACGGTATTTTTTTTTCAAATAACATTATTTGAATCAATAGCATAAATTTCAGTAGTCTTGGCGAACTTTGCGGTTAAAGAAACTTTTAAAGCAAAGAACATAAAATAATTTACGCTTCGGCAAAAAGTAAATAATTACCCTGCTCGACCGTTTTTTGAAAAAACTTTCTGATTGTTTTAAGATCTCCGACGTAGCTTTGATAAAGACTTTCGGGCAGCAGAGTGCCGCGACGATCCGTGATTCCGTTGATATTTCCCTTGTTTTTTAATTCCGTAACATTCACTTTTTCCAACTCTTTGAGCATTGCTTTGACCTTCGAAGGCGGAATTGTCCAAACATCATAACCGTCATAATCCAGATAACTGCTGTTGTCTGAATAGAAATAATTCTCGCAATCAATATTTTTAGCCGTTTTTTTGCAATCCGCTTCGTGCAAGATGCTGATAATTTCTTCGATTCCTTTATCAAAATCGTAAGATTCTACTTTCCAAGCTTCGTTTTCATCTTCACAATCGCCAAAAATGTAAGCCAAATTATCATTATCGGCTCGGATTTTTCGCATCAATTTTGGCGAAATTGAATATGCTACCGTGATAACTCCCATTGCTTTTTTATTTTCTCCACAAAATCTTTACTTCACTCTGCCTAATGACCAATAGGCAATCGCCAAATAAGGAAATAATCCGCACAGTCCGAAAATCAGATTTAAAATAACTCCAAGAATCGGGAATAATTTTTTTCGATTAGGGAAAAATAACGAAATAAAACCAATGATCAAAACTATTGAATGAGCAGGAATCGGCACAAACATCAGGTAAGAGATGTTTAAGAACCTTAAATCATTGACCAGTTCGCCCGTTCCAAGTGAATAGCCGAAAGTAAATTCCAAATTGTAAAGTGCAATTCCCAGCAAAAATATTAAAAATAAGAAAGTTCCCAGCAGACAAGAAGCAATTCCGAGTTTTGAATGTGTTTTTATTATTTCCATTAGCTTTATACTTTAGATATGAGCTTAATTTTAGTGCATAGAACGATTTACGGCAATATTTTTTGTCAGATTATAACGGTTGAAAAGAATTTTTTTACCACGAATTAAGTTATTCAATTGTTGAAAACTGAGGCAGAAACGCGACTGTTAAGGAGCGTGTTCAAGTTGAATTATTATAACGGTTTAGCACACTTGCTGACGCCCGTGTTTCTGCCTTTTCCAATTCACTTCAAAACTTTATCAAAAATAAGAACCAAATATGGCAGTGATTGGACAAAAATTAGCTGCTTACTTTTAATCTTACTAACAGAGGCGGCTCGAAACATAATTTTTTATTTCTGGTTTGAATATTAGAATTGCTTACTAACAGAATTAAGCGAATTAGATTGACTAAACAATTCAAAGTGCTATTATTAGATTGATGAAAATTGGACGCGCAAAATTCAAATCAATTTTACCGAAAACAGTTTCGGCATTTTTGGTTTTTTGGTTGAGTAGCGTTTTGGTTTTAGTCTGTTGCGGTTCTCATCTATTTACGGCTTCGGCAATGAAAATGGACGAAAGTTGTCCGATGCAAAAAGGACACGAATGCTGTAAAAAGAATAAAGATGCAAAAAGTGTTTCGGAAACTGAAAAAGATAAAGCCGAGTGTTGTGCTTTCAAACCAACCAGAACTTTATCGGCGGATTTGCAGAATGTAAAAATTACCAAGCAAGCAGTTGCCGTTACCTTAAAACATGAGCCTCCAAAACCTGTTTATTTCATCCAAACTTCCTACCAAACTCCAAAGGTTTATCATTCCGCTATCCGCAATCGCGGCAGCACCTATCTACAGAATTGTGTTTTCCGAATTTAAGCCGAAGTGTGTCTGTTTGTCGTTAACAGTAAACAGTTAGCAGTGATTATTTGCTGAATGAACTGTTTGTAATCATTACACTTAACTTGATTTATAGAGGAAAATACAATGAAAAAGAAAATTATAATTCTAACGTCCGCCCTTTTAATATTGGGATTAGCAATTGTTGCTTATTCTGTTACCAAATCAACCACAACCTTAAATACTCCTGATTCTTGCTGTGCAATGAAAGATTGTTGCAAAGACGGCGTTTGCAAAATGGGAGGAGAATGCTGTAAAGACAAAGATAATTGCCCGATGAAAGCCAAAGACAGCAAAGAAATGTCTGCGATGCACAATCACGACGGCAATGCCGAATGCTGCAAAGACGGCAAATGCTCGATGAACAGTGATTGCTGTAAAGACGGCGTTTGCAAAATGGGTTGCTGCAAAGACGGCAAATGCGATATGCAAGCTCACAAGAAAGACGGCGAATCAACTGCTATGAAAGGCGATTGCTGCAAAGGTCACGATTCTTGCCCGATGCACAAAGGCGAAAATAAAGACAAAAAAGACAATTAACGGATAAATAGCCCGCTACAATCAGTAGTTTCAGCGCAAGCCGAGGCAAATGTCTGACACTTAAAAAATAGTGTGAAAAAGCAGGAAAAATGTTTAGTTCGATTTCGATAAACATTTTTCCTCTTAAACTTTTTCGCATTTTCATTTTTTTTTACTTGACCTGACACTAGCTGACAACTTGTAGAATGCTTTCAGCTTGATAAAAGCGGAGGCATTTATGAAAGAAATAATATTTATAACTTTAAGCAATCTTTATAGTTATACATTTTGGCGGGCAAACAATAAATTTATGAAGTTTTTAACGTCCATGTTTTTCGTGGCGATTTTGTCTTTTATTGCGTCTGCTCAAAATGTTGTCCGTTATGATTTGAAAATTGATGAAAAAACTGTCAATTATTCCGGCAAAACGGTCAAAGCTTTAGCAATTAACGGTCAAACTCCCGCGCCGACGCTCGAATTTACTGAAGGCGATATTGCCGAAATTCACGTTTTTAATAACCTCAATGAAGAATCTTCGCTTCATTGGCACGGCATTCTTTTGCCTAATGAACAGGACGGAGTTCCGTATTTAACGACTACGCCGATAAAACCGAAAACCGAGCATGTTTTTCGTTTTCCGATCAAACAAAACGGCACTTATTGGTATCATTCGCATTCAAATATGCAGGAGCAGCGCGGACTTTTCGGAGCGTTGATCATTCATAAAAAAGAAGCGCCTAAAATGCCGGAATACACGGTTTTACTGAGCGATTGGACAAATGAAAGTCCGCACGAAGTTCACCGCTCGTTAAAAAGTATGAACGATTATTACGCCATCAAAAAAGATTCGGTGCAATCCTATGGCGAAGCGGCAAAAGCGGGTGCGATCAAAGAAAAATTCAAGCAGGAATGGCTGCGACAAAATGCAATGGACGTTTCTGACGTTTATTACGATGCCTTTTTGACGAACGGTAAATTGTCAGACTCGCAACCCCAATTCAAAGCAGGCGATAAAGTTCGGCTGAGACTTATTAACGGTTCTGCTTCGACTTATTTCTGGATTCAATTTGCAGGCGGTCAACTTTCGGTAGTGGCTTCGGACGGAATGGATGTGGTTCCCGTTGATGTTGACCGGATGATTATGGGCATTGCCGAAACTTACGATGTTATCGTCACGATTCCCGAAGATAAATCGTTTGAATTGCGTGCCACCGCCGAAGACCGCACCAACGCAACTTCTTTGTGGCTCGGAAACGGTGAAAAAGTTGCTGCTCCCGTTTTGCCCCGACTCAAACTTTTTGAAGGGATGAAAATGATGAACGAGATGGGCAAACATAAAATGAAAATGTCGTATCAGCAGATGGATATGAACGAAGTAATGTATCCCGAAATCCAACCTGATCCGACCAAGATCGGTGAGCCGTTTATTCCGCCCGTCACGCTCAATTATGCGATGCTCAAATCTCCGGTTAAAACGACTTTTGATGCCAATAAACCTGTTCGCGAAATCAAGTTCAGATTAACTGGAAATATGCACAACTATCTGTGGAGCATTGACGATAAACCGCTTTCAAAATCGGATAAAATCTTGATTAAACGCGGTGAAGTTGTCCGAATTACTTTGATAAATGAAACGATGATGCGTCATCCGATGCACTTGCACGGTCATTTTTTCCGCGTTCTGAACGGACAAGGTGATTATTCACCCTTGAAAATTTAATTTGTGTTATTCCGGTGGAAGAAAATGTCATCCAATTTGATGCCCATTAGGGAAAAGATTGGGTTTTTCCCTGCCAACTTCTTTTCCCTTTGATTGTTGGAATTGGCAAAATTTTTTGTTACGAAAATTCTCCGCCGAACACACAGGTTCCGCCGACTGAAAAGAACTGGA
>DAORIL010000514.1:0-5083 GCA_035438525.1 Pyrinomonadaceae bacterium | reverse complement strand
ACGTCCGTGATCAAGATGTTGCGATTACTGCGCTTGAAAAATTACGCGAAAAAGCCAAACGGCAAAATATCAAAAACGGCATTGAAAAAATGATTGTGAAGCGGCAGGAAATCCGCGAAAACAAGCAAAATTCATTGATGGAAATTCTTGCGGATTCCTTAATTGAAAATTTGCGTGACGATTTTTCAAAGGCGATTGATGATTTAGTGCAGAAAAATGAAAAAACTTTCAACCTCGTTCCCAAAGAAGCCGGACGCGAAATAATTGCCAAAAGTTTGCAAGAGTTTTGTGATTTGAGTGAAAGTCTCTATAACCCGTTTAATTCGGAAGATTTACATAAATTACGAATCGCGGCTAAACGGCTCCGCTACGCAATCGAACTATTTACTTTTTGTTGGAGTGAGCAAATCACGCCGTTTGCTAAAGAAATTACCGAAATGCAAACCTTTTTGGGCGAACTGCACGATTGCGATGTTTGGATTGAAAATCTAAGGAAGCGATTAAGTAAAGCACAAGATGGCAAACATCAGGCTGATTTTTGGCTTTTGTCAAGATTTACTAAAAAACGAACCAAAAATTATCGTGCTGCCCTCCGTTTGTGGAGCAAATGGCGGAAAAATAATTTTATCAAACGATTAAAAGCGGTTTTGCAGACCAATCAATAGTTTCTGAGAAATATTTTCATTCCTTAACCGCGACGATTCGCATAATCTTATCATCATCATTGGTCGGCGAACCGCGTCCGTCTCGGTTTGAGGTTGAAAAATAAATTGCGCCGTCTGGTCCTTCCGCCATTTCGCGGATTCTGCCGAAAGTTCCGCTTAGTAAATCTTCTTGTCCAACCACTTTTGAACCGTCCAACGCCACCCGGATAATACGGGTTCCGCGCAGACAACCGAAAAAGAAATTGCCCTTAAATGATGGAAATTGCTTGCTGTTGTAAAACATTGCACTGGCGGGCGCACACGCCGGAGTATATTCCAAAAGCGGCGAAACCATTCCTTCTTTTTCAGTTTTTCCGTAAATGTCCGCCCAGCCATAGTTTTTGCCGCGTTCAACAAAATTAACTTCATCTGCTCCGCCGCCGCGCATTTCAAAACCGGAAGGTCCGTGTTCGGTTTGAAACATCAAGCCTCCTGCTGACCATGCTAAACCTTGGGCATTGCGATGTCCGATGGTCCAGATTTCGGGGCGATAATTGCTGTTATTAACAAAAGGATTGTCTGTTGGAATTGTTCCGTCTTCGTTCAAACGCAAAGTTTTTCCGCCCAAAGTATCGGTTTTTTGCGCCTGATTCCAATCGGTTGCATCGCCGACGGTGACATAAAGTTTGCCGTCAGGACCAAATCGCGCCCGGGTTCCCGCATGAAATTGGGCAGCCGGCAAATTTTCGATAATTGCTTTCGGCTCCGCCAGATTTTTGCCGTCAAATTTATAACGGACAATCTTAACCGCTTTGCCATCAGTGCGATAGGCGTAGGCAAGATAAACAAATTTATTTTCGGCAAATTTCGGATGGAGAGAAATATCCATCAAACCGCTTTCGCCCGAAGGCTCAACATCGGGAACAGTAAAAACGGGTTCAGCCTTTAATTTTCCCGATTCAATCAGACGAACCCTGCCCGGACGCTCGGTAAATAACAAATCTCCGTTAGGTAAAAATGCAAATCCCCACGGAACTTCTAATCCTGTTGCCACCGTTTCAACCCGAAATTTAGTTGGTGTTTCATTGGAGGAAAGTTTTTGGGTAGTAAAAATTTCGTTTTCGCCTGCACCTTTCGGCGGTTGACCACAGGCAAGGGTGAAAAAAAACGTGCAGAAGATTAACTGAAATAATACTAGCTTCATAACTTAGTATTTGACCAAATTGCACGGATTATTTCAATTTTTTATTGGCTAGATGAGATTTACCGTGTCAAAACTTTGCACAACCTGGAAAGAATGTTTTTTAGTGATTAGTGCATTTCCTTCGCGGTCGGAGAGAATTGCGTCCAAACCTGCCTCGTGAGCGGCGTTCAATTCTTCTAAAACATCCGAGATAAAAAGTATTTCGCGTTTGCGGTTTTGCAGTTTTTCGGCAATATTTTCGTAACTTTGCTTTTCACGTTTATGACCGATATTGGTATCAAAATAGGCGGAAATATAATGCGTCAAATCGCCGAAATTTGAATATTTGAAAATTAGTTTTTGTGCCAGAACGCTGCCCGATGAATAAATCGCAATCGTTTTTCCTTGGCTATACCAACGCTCAAAAGCACGCGGAACATCCTCAAACATTTCACTTTTTAATTCGCCTGCTTCGTAACCTGCTTGCCAGATTTTGCCTTGTAAAGATTTGAGTGGAGTGGATTTGCGGTCAACTTCGATTAAAAATCTCAAATATTCTGCAATAGATTCTGCCGAATTTTCGTCAAACTTTCGCCCGTAAATCTGATTGGTAAAATCTTTTTTGTATTCGAGTTTGATTTCCGAAATTTCGCGTTTTAGATTAGGCAAATTCAGATCCAGATAGTCTCCGATTTTTGCTTTAGCAAAAGGAAAAAGCGTTTGATGCACAAAATCAATCGGCGTAGTTGTGCCTTCGATGTCTAGTAAAATTGCTTTCATTTGATAGCTACAAAATATGCCTAATAGACGAAAAATTTTACTTTTTTGAGGAATTTAATCATTTAATTCGCTGGCGGAATATAACTCACACCAAAACAAAGCGGTTGGAAATCCGCATCAATACCACTTTCGGTATAAAAAGGTGTCCAGCCTGAAATGTCCTGGAAAAGACGAATCGCTCGAACCGTTTTGTCACCGCACAAATTAAACCAATGCAAAGTTCCGCGCGGAACACGAATCAGATCGCCCACTTCCATTTCAATCGAAACAACCTCGCCATCTTTTGGCGCAATGTGAAAAAGTCCGTGACCTTTGACGATAAAACGGATTTCGTCCTCATCGTGCCAGTGTTCACGGTTAAATTTATTGAGCATTACATCCAAATTCGGCGTGGTCGGGACAATATTAATGACATCTGCAGTCACATATCCACCGGAGGTTTTTAGTTTTTCGATTTCGGGCGAATAAGCCTCTAAAATTTCTGCTTCGGTGGCATCAGGCGAAACTCTTGCCGAATCCGTATCCCAACGCTCATAATCAATACCGACTTTGGCTAAACATTCGGTAATTTCTTGAGCATCTTTCAAAATTAAATTTTTATCGGGAATATTTACGATTGCCATAATTTAATTATTTTCGCACAATTTTTGCAGTTGTGGTAATTTGTCCAATGTGCCGCACCGTATGTTCGGCAATATGAAAAAGCAAACCGAAAACATTGGTCGGTAATTTTTTTCGTCCGACAAATCTTGCCTCAAATAAAATATCCGGTGAAACAGTTTTACAAAAATCCAGAACTTTTTCAATAGAAAAAACTGCTTGATTAACTAGCTCAAATGCCTTTAATTGAGAGGTTTCCGCAGCTTCATTTTTCAAAAATTCGAATTGCGAATCGCTTAGATTTTCGCCTTTGGCATAAGTTAAAAGCCGACCACAACTTCCCGCAATATGTCGAAGATGAAAGGCAATAGACGGTGAGTTATTCGGTTTGGTCAATAATTCTTCATCAGATGAATCAGTAAATTTTTGTAAATCGGAAATTGCTTGCACGAGGGCGTGTGCCGTTGGCATCATCACATCTGAAAAACCTTCTAATTTTCCGCTTAACCACGCTTCTTCTGCCATAAAATTATTTTAACAAAAAAATGTAAGTAACTATGCCAAAAGAGATTGACAGAAATATGAAAAACAAGGATGTTCGTAAATAAGCTGACTCAAACCTATTTTTACTAAATTGCGACGGATTTTTTTTCGGTTCAAAATTGAACCAAACTAACGTCAAAAAATAAGCTATTAATCCGAGCCAGAAATAAAATTTGAAAGGGGCTGGATTCCCAATCCAATATGACATCAAACCTCCGATGATTGTAAAAAAGAGGCTCATCAAGGCAATAAACATTAGGATATAACTTCGTTTTATCCTTGAGTAACTTTCTTCTCGGATTGCTTCATCAAGTTTAGCTAATTCAGTTATTCCTTCTGATGTCATTTCAAGTCCACAATTGCTGCAAACCGGATTTTCGGAGCTAACAAGATGGTCGCAATATCGGCATTCAATGAATCTCTCTCTTTCGACAATACTCAATTTTTCTGCCATTGTCTTAATAATCCCGCAAAACCAATTTCAAAACTTCCTTGTCATTTTCAAAGCCCAAACGTCCATAAAAATTAAGCGATTCTTCGCTTGGATAAACGAGTAAAAGTTCAAAATCTTCCGCTTTTGCCCATTCAATTAACGTTTTCAAAAGCTCTCCGCCGATTCCTTTTCCGCGAAATTCTGATTTTGTGTAAGTATTTGTTAAATAAGCAAATGAGTCTTTGACACGACACGGACGCGGGACAAGATTGATCCGATAAACAAAAATGTGCGAGACGATTTCGCCATCGCTTTCTGCTACCCAATAAACATAATTTTTGGCTTCGGTTTGGAGAAAATCAACACAATTTTCAATAAACTCAATTTGCCCGACAACCGCAACTTCTTCGCCACTTTCCTGTCGAAAATCCCAACGCATTTGGGCGAGCTGCGGAAAATCTTTTTCATTGGCGATGCGATAGATCATTTCAATCTTCTGCCCAAAACTTCAAACAAAAACTCGAAAATCTCGATATGCCGTTTGGCTTCTTTGACATTTTCGCCCCAGGTGTAAAGTCCGTGACGGCGCAAATAAACGCCGTGACAATTAGGATTTTCGCGCAGAACATTTTCGATAACGTGTGAAAGGGCAATGTAATCCTGTGAGTTTTCGACAATCGGAACTTGTTCGGTATGTTCGTGAGTTTTGACACCCGACAAACCTTTGAGCATTTCATAACCCGAAATTTCAATAAAGCCTTTTTCATAAAAGATATCCGAAAGAATTGTGCCCCACACTGAATGAGTGTGCAGAATGGAACCTGTATTCGGAAAAAATCGGTAAATCGTTAAATGCAAAAGAGTTTCGGCAGAAGGAGTGCCAAAGCCTTGCAGAACTTC